>JAJWOH010000086.1:0-15288 GCA_021635485.1 Segatella copri
GCATAGAGACCGTTCTGAGCCTGCTGGATATAGTATGCATGTGGATCATCATCTACATCGTAAGCAATCTCGTTCACACGTGGCAGCGGATGCATGATCTTCATGTTCTCCTTAGCCTTGCAGAGCATGTCGCGCTTCAGGATATACACGTTCTTTACGCGTTCATACTCCATCAGATCGCTGAAACGCTCCTTCTGTACACGGGTCATGTAGAGAATGTCGGCACCGGCAATTACATCTTCGTTAAAGTCCTCGTGCTCAACATATTTGATGTTGTGCTCCTTGCAGTAGAGTTTATACTCTTCTGGCATGGCGAGTTCCTTAGGTGCGATGAAATGGAAGGTAGGATTGAAGTGGCGCATAGCTGTGATAAGTGAGTGAACGGTGCGGCCATATTTGAGGTCACCCACAAGATAGATGTTCAAGTTCTCCAGGGTACCCTGGGTCTTGTATATGGAGTAGAGGTCGAGCAGGCACTGTGAAGGATGCATGTGAGCGCCGTCGCCTGCATTTACGATAGGCACTGGTGCTACCTCACTGGCATACTGGGCTGCTCCCTCGATGAAATGGCGCATGGCGATTACATCGGCATAGTTGCTTACCATCAGGATGGTATCCTTGAGGGTCTCACCCTTGGTGGTACTGGATGTCTTGGCATCAGAGAAACCAATGACACGGGCACCAAGACGGTTGGCAGCGGTTTGGAAACTGAGTTGGGTACGAGTAGATGGCTCGAAGAAAAGGGTCGCTACGACCTTTCCCTTCAACAACTCCCTGTTCGGGTGCTTTTCGAACTCTTGCGCCATTTCCAGGAGGTACATGATTTTCTCCTTGGAAAGGTCTGCAATGGTCACAAAATTATGTTTTTCCATTTGAAATTTGATTGAATGTTCTAAAATCGCCCACAAAGTTACATAAAAAATCTGATTTATGTGTGATAAGTCAAAACTTTTATGTAATTTTGCACAAATATTTAAAGAAATAGTGATGAGAAAGCGATTTATACATATTTTATGGGCTGTTTTCGGCACGGGAATACTCATGGTAATTCTTGCCTTTGTTGCCATCTGGTTTGGAATGATTGGCTACATGCCCGACATCGAGGATCTTCAGAATCCTATCAACAGATTTGCCACCCAGGTTTACTCTGCCGATGGCAAGGTGCTTGGTACGTGGAACCTGAACAAGGAGAACCGTATCGTGATTCCTTACAAGAAGATGTCACCTTATTTAATTAAGGCGCTGGTGGCTACTGAGGATGAGCGATTCTATGAGCATTCAGGTATCGACTTCCGTGCACTGGGACGTGCCATCGTCAAGCGTGGTATCCTGGGACAGACTAATGCGGGTGGTGGAAGTACCATCACGCAGCAGCTTGCCAAGCAGCTTTATTCTGAGAAGGCAGGCAGTACGATGGAACGATTGTTGCAGAAGCCGATAGAGTGGGTGATTGCGGTGAAGCTGGAACGCTATTATACCAAAGAGGAGATTCTGGCTCTCTATCTCAATTACTTCGATTTCCTGCACAATGCTGTAGGAATCAAGACGGCGGCCAATACCTATTTTAATAAGGAACCGAAGAATCTGACCCTCTGTGAGTCGGCAACGCTCATCGGACTGTGCAAGAATCCGTCGCTCTTCAATCCGGTTCGCTATCCGGAGAGAGCGAGGGAGCGCAGAAATGTGGTTCTTTCGCAGATGGTGAAGGCGGGGTATCTGAGCCGGGGCGAGTATAGCCAGTGTGCTGCTGAGCCGCTGACACTCAATTTCCACCGTACCGACCATAAGGATGGTTCGGCTACTTATCTGCGTGAGTTCCTTCGCCAGTATATGATGGCTAAGCGTCCGGAGCGCAGTGATTATCCATCCTGGAACCGTGCCCAGTTTGTGGTGGATTCTATCCAGTGGGAGAATGATCCGCTCTATGGATGGTGCAACAAGAACTATAAGAAGGATGGTTCGCCATATAATGTATACAGTGATGGACTGAAGGTGTTTACAACTATCGATAGCCGTATGCAGCAGTATGCGGAAGAGGCTATGTATCAGCATGTAGCCCGCTATCTGCAGCCTCGCTTCAGTGCAGAGATAGCCCGCAAGCCAAGCTCGCCATACAGCGATAAGCTGACACCGCAACAGATTAAGAGTATACTGAACCGCAGTATCACCCAGAGTGAGCGTTACCGTACGATGAAGGCTGCGGGATATTCTGAGGATGAAATCAAGGCGGCATTCCGCAAGAAGCAGGAGATGACCGTATTTACCTATCATGGTGATATTGATACGCTGATGAGTCCGCTCGATTCTATCCGTTATTACAAGAGTTTTCTGCGTAGCGGTTTTATGAGCATGGATCCTAAAACGGGTGCTGTGAAGGCGTATGTGGGTGGATTGGATTATACTCATTTCATGTATGATATGGTGAGTCTGGGACGCCGGCAGGTGGGTTCTACCATCAAGCCATTCCTTTACAGTCTGGCGATGTCTAACGGCTTCCAGCCTTGCGATCTGGCGCCTAACCGTCAGCGGACCTATATGGTGGCAGGTCGTCCGTGGACACCTCGCAATGCCAACCATTCACGTGCCGGACAGATGGTTCCGTTGAGTTGGGGATTGGCGCAGAGTAGCAACTGGGTGAGTGCTTATCTGATGAGTAAGCTCAATCCGCAGCAGTTCGTACAGATGTTGCGCGACTTTGGCATCAACAATCCTGATATCCATGCATCCATGAGTCTCTGTCTGGGACCATGTGAAGTAAGTGTCAGCGAGATGGTGAGCGCCTATACCGTATTTGCCAACCACGGCATCCGTACTGCTCCAATGTTTGTGAGCCGTATTGAGGATAATGAAGGTAATACGATTGCTACCTTCCAGCCACGTATGAACGAGGTGATCAGTGCCGATAATGCCATGAAGATGCTCACCATGCTGATGGGCGTTGTGGATAATGGTACGGCAGGAAGACTGCGCTACCGTTATAACCTGGAAGGACAGATTGGCGCCAAGACCGGTACTACCAATAACAACAGCGACGGTTGGTTTATCGGCTTTACTCCACAACTCGTAAGTGGCTGCTGGGTAGGTGGTGAGGAGCGTGATATCCACTTCGATTCCATGAGTATGGGTCAGGGTGCTACCATGGCTTTGCCTATCTGGGCGATATTCATGAAGAAGGTTTATGCCGACCCGTCGCTGGGTATCAGTCCTGCTATCAAGTTCGATTTGCCGGAAGACTACAATCCTTGTTCCCGCAAGGCAGCCGAACAGGATGACTTTGAGGAAGTAGGAGGTGGCAGCATCGACGAAGTTTTCGAATAAAAACCAAGGCATTCGCCATTTTTGCATGTATTTATTTTAAATAGTGCAAAAATGGCGAATGTTATTTGTTTATATGCATTTTTTTTTGTATTTTTGCAGAGTTTTAGAACATGCATAGCCCGAATGATGTTTCTTCGGGTTTTTCAAAATAGAAATAAAATAAAAAATCATTATAATGAACGTTTCATACAAATGGCTTAAAGAATACGTCGATTTCGATTTGACACCACAGGAGACTGCGGACGCGTTGACCTCTTGCGGACTCGAAGTTGACGCTTTGGAAGAAGTTCAGTCTGTCAAGGGCGGACTGAAAGGTCTCTATGTGGGTAAAGTATTGACATGCGAGGAGCATCCTAACAGTGATCACCTCCATGTTACAACCGTTGACTTGGGTAAGGGCGAACCTCAGCAGATTGTCTGTGGTGCTCCTAACGTTGCTGCAGGTCAGAAGGTTATCGTGGCTGATTTGGGCTGCGTGCTTTACGATGGCGACCAGAGTTTTACCATCAAGAAGAGCAAACTCCGCGGTGTAGAGAGTTTGGGTATGATTTGTGCTGAGGATGAGATTGGTGTAGGTACCTCTCACGACGGCATCATCGTACTCCCAGAAGATGCTCCGGTAGGTCAGCCTGCTGCTGAGTATTATCACCTGGAGAGCGACTGGCTCATCGAGATTGATATCACAGCCAACCGTGCTGATGCGCTCGGTCACTGGGGTGTAGCCCGCGACCTGTATGCCTGGTTGAAGCAGAATGGCTACAAGACAAGCTTGCATCGCCCATCTTGCGATGAGTTTGTGGTAGACAACGAGGATCTTCCTATCGATGTTGAAATCCAGAATACTGAGGCTTGCAAGCGTTATGCCTGTGTAAGCATCACCGGTTGTGAGGTGAAGGAAAGTCCTAAGTGGTTGCAGGATAAGCTGAATATCATCGGCTTGCGCCCTATCAACAATATCGTGGATATCACCAACTATATCATGATGGCATACGGCCAGCCATTGCACTGCTTCGATGCAGACATGGTTACCGGTCATAAGATTGTAGTTCGTACCCAGCCAGAGGGCACCAAGTTTGTTACTCTCGATGGCGAGGAGCATACCTTGGGTGAGCACGATCTGAGCATCTGCAATGCTGAGGAGCCTATGTGTATCGCCGGTATCTTCGGCGGTAAGGGTTCTGGTACTTACGAGACAACCAAGGATGTAGTCTTGGAGAGTGCTTACTTCCATCCTACATGGATCCGCAAGAGCGCTCGCCGTCATGGTTTGAGCACAGATGCCAGCTACCGTTTTGAGCGTGGTGTAGATCCAAACGGACAGATTTATGCTTTGAAGCAGGCTGCCATCCTCTGCAAGCAGTTGGCTGGCGGTAAGATTTCCATGCAGATCAAGGATGTATATCCAGAACCAATGCAGGATTTCCCAGTTCGCCTGAACTATGAGTATGCGCATCGCCTCATCGGTAAGGAGATTGGTGCTGAAACCATCAAGAACATTGCCACATCTCTCGAGATGAAGATTGTGAAGGAGGATGCTGAGGGCATCGACCTCTTGGTTCCTGCTTATCGTGTAGACGTTCAGCGTCCTTGCGACGTGGTAGAGGATATTCTCCGTATCTACGGATATAATAATGTGGAGATTCCAACCCAGTTGAAGAGCTCCCTGACTGTTCAGAGCGATGAGGACAAGGCTTATCACAGCCAGAACCTCGTGGCAGAACAGCTGGTAGGCGAGGGCTTCATGGAGATTCTCAATAACTCTCTGAGCAAGGCTAGCTACTATACCGACTTCGACCTCAACAAGTATCCTAACGAGACAACCGTGAAGGTGATGAACCCATTGAGTGCTGATCTCGGTGTGATGCGCCAGACGATGCTGTTCGGTGGTTTGGAGAGCGTGGTTCGCAACATCAACCATAAGAGCCAGAACCTGAAGTTCTTCGAGGTGGGTAACACCTATATATATAATAAGGAGAAGTGGAGTGAGGAGAGTCCTATCAAGGCTTACTCTCAGGAGGCTCACATGTCTCTCTTCATCACCGGTAAGCGCGTAGAGGGCAGTTGGGCTCATGCTGATGAGCAGAGCAGCATCTACGAGTTGAAGGCTGTGGTAGAGAATATTCTCCGCCGTGTGGGTATGCCACAGAACAACGTGGTTATCAAGCACAGCGACAATAATATCTTCTCTAAGGGAGTAAGTTACGAGACCCGTGCCGGTAAGGTATTGGTAGAACTGGGTATCCTGAGCCTGAAGTTGAAGAAGGCATTCGGTATCGAGCAGGATGTATTCTATGCTGATATCCACTGGGACAACCTGATGAAGGCTGTGAAGAAGGTGAACCTTACTTATACCGACATCAGCAAGTATCCTTCAGTAAGCCGCGACCTTGCATTGCTCGTAGACAAGAATGTAGAGTTCGCTCAGATTGAGCAGATTGCTCACCAGACAGAGAAGAAACTTCTGAAGAGCGTTGTTCTCTTTGATGTTTACGAGGGTGAGCATTTGCCAGAGGGCAAGAAGAGTTATGCCGTTAACTTCATCCTGCAGGATGAGGAGAAGACTTTGAATGACAAGCAGATAGATGCTATCATGAAGAAGCTCATAGCCAACCTTACAAGCAAGCTCAATGCAGAATTGAGATAATGCAGAAGGTGCTCAATGCAGAATTAAGATAATATTATAAACAAACGATAAACATTTAAAATTTTATTCCAATGGGAAGAGCATTTGAATATCGTAAAGCTACAAAGCTGAAAAGATGGGGCCACATGGCCAAGACATTTACTAAGTTGGGTAAGCAGATTGCTATTGCTGTGAAGGCAGGCGGTCCAGAGCCAGAGAACAACCCAACCTTGCGTGCTATCATCGCTAACTGTAAGCGTGAGAACATGCCTAAGGATAACATCGCTCGTGCCATCAAGAACGCTTGTGGCAAGGATACCAGCGATTACAAGGAGGTAACATACGAGGGATATGGCCCTCACGGAGTGGCTGTCTTCGTTGATACTCTGACAGACAACACTACACGTACTGTTGCTGACGTTCGTTCTATCTTCAACAAGTTCAGCGGCAACCTGGGTACAACAGGTTCTCTGTCTTTCCTCTTCGACCACAAGGCTGTGTTCACATTCAAGAAGAAGGAAGGTCTGGATATGGACGAGATGATTCTCGACTTGATCGACTATGGTGTAGAAGACGAGTTTGATGAGGATGAGGAGAACAACGAAATCACAATCTACGGTGCTCCTACAAGCTTCGGCGAAATTCAGAAGCATCTGGAGGCTGAGGGTTTCGAGGTTACTGGTGCTGAGTTCACTTACATCCCTAACGATTTGAAGGATGTAACTCCTGAGGAGCGCGAGACTATCGACAAGATGGTTGAGAAGTTGGAAGAGTTTGACGATGTTCAGACTGTATATACCAACATGAAGCCAGAAATTCCTGCAGACGCAGAATAAGCATTATGTTGCAGCAAGACAAACAGGATAAGTTGCAGAAGGTAACTTATCAGACTCATGGCACCTGCTCAAAATACATCTGCATCAGTATAGATGAAGATGGAAATGTGCAGGATGCCCAGTTCATCGGAGGCTGCGATGGCAATACCAAGGGTGTTTGTGCTTTGATTAAAGGCATGAAGGCAAAGGAGGTCATCGCCCGACTGAAGGGTATCACTTGTGGCAATAAGCCTACAAGCTGTCCAGACCAGTTGGCGACAGCTTTGCAGGAAATGGGATATTAATAGTATTAGAAAAGGCACGGATTACTAGCTAGTGATCCGTGCCTTTTCTAATACTAGTACTCCGTGTCTTTTCTAATACTTGAAGATATCATCCAGCAACACCTCCGTCGGGTTCTTAGCCGAATGATATACGAAACGGAAGGTGAAATGCTCTTCCTTATATTTCTTCAGACCAGGGTTGTTGTCCAGGGCTTCCTTCTGAATCTTATGGAGTTTATCCTTATTGGCATCAATCGCCTGCTTGTTATCTGCCTTGTTTCTCAAAGAGATATAGTACGTATACATCTTCTTGGTTTTATCAAATGCAGCACTGTCAGTCCTGGCGTCGTTGACGTATGGAGTAGGACAGTATTTTTCAGTATACTCCTTGGCTTCACGAGCCGCTTTGTCTTCCAGACTTTCAGTGCATGAAACGAGCAAAGAAGCAAAAATACCGATGTAAATCAACTTTTTCTTCATGATTTTTCTATATTTTATCTAAAAATCTCTATTATTTTCAATATTTTGTGCAAAGATACGAAAAAAAATACTATCTTTGCACTCTAAAGAGAGAAAATTATATGGAGAATATAAATAAAATAAGAAATTTCTGCATTATTGCACATATAGACCATGGTAAAAGTACCTTGGCAGACCGACTTCTGGAGAAGACCCAGACCATCAAGATTACTGAAGGACAGATGCTTGATGATATGGATTTGGAGAGAGAGCGTGGAATCACAATCAAGAGCCATGCTATCCAAATGGAATATAAGGCAAAGGATGGACAGACCTATATCCTGAATCTTATTGACACTCCGGGACATGTTGACTTCTCCTATGAAGTTTCCCGTTCCATTGCTGCTTGCGAGGGAGCGCTTTTGGTCGTTGACGCCACTCAGGGCGTTCAGGCACAGACCATTTCAAACCTCTATATGGCTATCGAGCACGACCTGGAGATTATTCCGGTAATCAATAAGATAGATATGCCTTCAGCTATGCCTGATGAGGTAGAAGACGAAATTGTAGACCTGATCGGTTGCAAGCATGAGGATATTCTCCGTGCTTCAGGTAAGACCGGTGAGGGTGTAGAAGATATACTGGAAGCTGTCGTTAATCGTGTTCCTGCTCCGGTAGGAGACGAGAAGGCACCGCTCCAGGCATTGATTTTCGACTCTGTATTTAACTCCTTCCGCGGAATCATCGCCTACTTCAAGATAGAGAATGGTGTAATCCGTAAGGGAGATAAGGTGAAGTTCTTCAATACCGGCATGGAATATGATGCTGATGAAATCGGTGTATTGAAGATGGATATGATTCCTCGCCAGGAATTGGGTACCGGTGAGGTAGGTTATATCATCTCGGGCATCAAGAATGCTACCGAGGTAAAGGTGGGTGATACCATTACCCATATCGCCCGTCCTTGTGACAAGGCGATTGCGGGTTTCCAGGAAGTGAAACCTATGGTCTTCGCCGGTGTTTATCCTATCGATCCTAGCGATTATGAGAATCTGCGTGCATCGCTCGAAAAACTGCAGCTCAATGATGCTTCATTGACTTTCTCGCCAGAGAGTTCTGTAGCTTTGGGCTTCGGTTTCCGTTGCGGATTCCTCGGTTTGCTGCACATGGAAATCGTACAGGAGAGACTGGACCGTGAGTTTAATATGGATGTCATCACCACCGTACCTAACGTATCTTATATGGTATACGACAAGCAGGGCGGTGAGAAAGAGGTTCACAATCCTTCCGGATTGCCAGATCCAACGCTGATTGACCATATTGAGGAACCATATATCCGGGCAACCATCATTACGTCTACCAATTATATTGGTCCTATCATGAAACTCTGTCTGGATAAACGAGGCGAACTCATCAACCAGGAATATGTGAGTGGAAACCGTGTAGAGCTCCACTTCATGTTGCCGTTGGGAGAAATCGTCATCGACTTCTATGATAAGCTGAAGAGTATCTCCAAGGGATATGCTTCGTTCGACTATCATATCGATTCATTCCGTCATTCCGACCTGGTGAAGCTCGATATCCTGTTGAATGGAGAGCCTGTAGATGCTTTGAGTACTTTGACTCACCGCGATAACTCTGTGAGCTTCGGTCGCAGAATGTGCGAGAAGTTGAAGGACCTCATACCTCGTCAGCAGTTCGATATTGCTATCCAGGCAGCTATCGGTGCCAAGATTGTGGCACGTGAGACTGTTAAGCAGGTGCGTAAGGATGTTACCGCCAAGTGTTATGGTGGTGACGTGAGCCGTAAGCGCAAGTTGCTGGAGAAGCAGAAGAAGGGTAAGAAACGCATGAAGCAGATTGGTAATGTGGAAGTTCCACAGAAAGCCTTCCTGGCTGTGCTGAAGCTCGACTAATAATCAAAACAAGAATAAGAAAAGGAGGTTATGTATTATGGCAGACTTTAAAGTAATTACCCCTAAGCGTGATATTGCGCGCGAGTTGGCACGTAAATATAGCACGATGACTCATGATGAGCTCGATGTGCTGGAAGATATCCTTGAGCCTATCAAGTATGGCAAGGGCGAGATGATCTTGTCTGACGGTGAACAGTGCATGGGTATCTCGTACATCGAGAAGGGATTGGTACGCCAATTTTACTTTAAGAATGGCAAGGAGGTGACCGAGCATCTGGGTGTGGATCATAGCATCTTCATGTGTATTGAGAGTCTCTTCAAGGAAGAACCTACGCACTTGCAGGTGGAAGCTCTGGAACCTACTCTGGTGTATATGTTACCGAAGAAGAAACTGGAGGCGGCTGCTATGCGTAATGTCAATATCCAGATGCTTTATCGTAAGATATTGGAAGAGAGTTTGATTCAGTCTCAGATTCATGCCGATCTGATGCGATTTGAGTCGGCACCCAATAAGTATAAGCGCCTGTGCGAAATGAACCCACAGGTTGTGCTGCGTGCTCCGCTTACCTATATCGCAAGCTATCTGCAAATGACTCCGGAAACGCTGTCCAGAATCCGCTCGAATACTTTATTATAATTTACTGAACTTTCGCATGTTTTGCCCCACACGCCCTGAAAGGGCAGAAGCTCCTAGCCCAGGGCATCGCCCTGGGTAATTACGGACGCAAACCTGTCGCCCTGTAAGGGCAAAAGCTTTAAAATACCGGACAATAAACAAAGCTTTTGCCCTTACAGGGCGTCTTGCTAATTGCCATTATACCCAGGGCGATGCCCTGGGCTAGGAGCTTTTGGGCCTTCAGCCCGTACTTAAACCACATACGAAAGTTCTGTAACTTATAAAAAATGGTGTGACTTCAAAACCGAAGTCACACCATTTTTTTTTGTATCTTTTGATTCTATCAAATGAAACTTTCTTTATTCTGCCGTATAGAGGAATCGCTTGATGCTCTTCTTAGGAGTTTTTTCAAACTCATCTTCATGTATACGTATTTCTGATACTTTGCTGTAAGCAGGAATCATGGTGTTGAGTTCCTGACGGTTCTGCTCCATGACATCTGCCAGTTCGTTGGCACCGAGGTTCAGGGTCTGAGCTTCATCATAGTCTGGGTGAACCAGAGCGATGAGCTTGTCGCCCTTCTGTACAACCACGCTTTCTGCTACCAGTGCCAAAGAGTTGAGCTTATCCTCAATCTCCTCAGGGTAGATATTCTGACCGTTTGCGCCGAGCAGCATATTCTTGCTACGACCCTTGATGAAGACGTTGCCGTCACCATCCATGGTTCCGAGGTCGCCTGTATGATACCATCCGTTCTCGTCGATGGTCTGCTTGGTAGCTTCCTCATTCTTATAGTAACCCAACATCACGTTAGGACCCTTGGCAAGGATTTCGCCTGGTACATTCTCAGGATCAGGACTGTCGATACGAACCATCATGTGGAGGGCAGCCTTACCGCAAGAGCCCGGAACGAAGTTCTTGTAATCCTCGTAGCAGATGATAGGGGCACATTCTGTTGCGCCATATCCCACGGTATATTTGAAACCTACACTATGGAGGAAACTTTCCACTTCCTGGTTAAAGGCTGCACCACCGATAATCACCTCGTAGAAGTTGCCACCGAAGGCATTGGATACCTGGTCGCATATCTTCTCCTTCACCTTCTTGCTGATTACAGGCATGTGGAGCAGCATACGCATGCGGTTGTTCTGAATCTTAGGGAATACCTTCTTGCGGATAATCTTCTCGATAACCAGAGGCACAGCAATGATGACTGCTGGCTTGATGCGTCCGAATGCTTCAGCGATGATGGCTGGGCTAGGGATGCGGGTGAGATAGAAAACGTGGCAGCCCTTGATGAATTCGAAGATAAATTCAAACGCCATGCCGTACATGTGGGCCATCGGCAGGATACTGATGACAGAATCTCCCGGCTTAATCTTCTTACCCAATACGTCCTCTGCAAAATCAGCATTGCCCCAGAGTGCACGGTATGGAACCATTACTCCCTTGGAGAAACCGGTAGTTCCGCTGGTATAGTTGATCATAGCCAACTCATCCGGATTCTGTTCCATATAGTAGTTGACATGGTTTTTGCGGAAGTACTTAGGATACTTGATACCGAACATCTCGTTGAGGTGTTCGCGCGCATAAGTCAACTTGTCGGTACGGGAAACGACAAGTGAATAATCCGGTATGTAGATGATGCCTTCAAGACCTGGCATCTTGGTTGCATCAATCTGTGTAGCTACAACATCACCCACAAAGAGCAGTTTGGCATCGCTGTGGTTTACGATGTTGTGAATCTGGTCTGGCATGAATTCATGCAGGATAGGTACGGCAATGGCACCATAGGTAAGGGTAGCAAGGAATGCTACAGCCCAGTTTGCGCTATTTCGACCGCAAAGTGCTATCTTGTCGCCCTTTACTACACCAGAGTTCTCAAACATGATGTGCAGCTTCTCGATCTTGCGTGCTACATCATGGTACTGCAAGGTTGCTCCCTTGTAGTCTGTCAGCGCATCCATATCCCAATGGTCTACGATGCTCTTTTGGATTAATGCGTTAAAGCTTGGAATCTCCATATTCTTGTTATTTAACGATTTGCTTTTTATATTTTTTCCTCGTACTGAAGTCTGTTTGCTGATGATAGCTAATATCTGCTGATATACTGTCAGCAGATATTGGCTGTCTCTAGATAGCGTTCTGATAGAGGTAACGCTTGATAGACTTCTTGGCTGTCTTTTCAAATTCCTGATTATGAAGTTTGATGCGTGATACCTTTGCGAAGCTAGGCATCTGCAAGTTCAGTTCCTTGCGGTTCTGCTCCATGATGCTTTCCAGGTCCTCGTCTGTAAAGCCGAGGTTGTTTACTTCATCCATATCCGGATGAACCAGAGCCACCAGTTTGTCATCGCTCTGGATTACGATGCTTTCGTTGACCATCGCCATGGAGTTGAGCTTGTCCTCAATCTCTTCCGGATAGATGTTCTGTCCGTTAGGACCCAGCAGCATGTTCTTGCTTCTTCCTCTTACGAAGAAATGGCCGTCAGGGCTCATGGTTGCCAGGTCGCCTGTATGGAACCATCCGTCCTTATCTATTACGGCATCTGTAGCCTCCTGGTTCTTGTAATAGCCCTTCATCACGTTGATGCCTCGGCAAACCAGTTCGCCGGCTACGTTTTCCGGATCATCGCTCAACACCTTCACTTCCATGTGCTTCACGGCAACACCGCAGCTTCCTGCCACATAGTTGTCCTGATGGGCAAAGGTGATAAGCGGAGCGGTCTCTGTAGTTCCATATCCCATTGCGATAGGGAAACCGACGCTGATAAAGAAGTTCTCTATCTCCTTGTTGAGCGGAGCACCACCCACAACAACCTCGTAAGGACGTTCACCAAACTTTCTCAATACAAACTCGCGAACCTTCTCCTTGATGCGCTTGTTGATGACTGGCATGTTCATCAGCAGTCGTGCGCGGTTGGTCTGGATATGTGGGAATACTTCCTTTCTTACAATCTTGTCTACCACAAGCGGCACCGCATAGAGGATATCAGGCTTAATCTCTGACAACGCCTCTGAGATGAGCGTTGGGCTCGGCAGACGGGTAAGGAAGAAGATATGGTTACCCAGTGCTATATTAAAGAGAAATTCTGTCATGAGTCCATACATGTGAGCCATCGGAAGGGTAGAGAGGATGTTGCAGTTCTTACCTATCTTAGGTTTCACAGAATCAAAGAGGTAGTCGAGATTACCCCAAAGTGCTCTGTATGGGAGCATCACACCTTTTGAGAAACCGGTAGTTCCACTGGTATAGTTGATCATCGCCAGTTCTTCAGGATCGTCTACGTGATACTTCACGTGTTCTGGTCTGAAATACTTAGGATATCTGTGTCCGAACATTGCGTTGAGGTTCTCGCGCGCATAAGTCAGTTTCTCAGAGCGTGAGATGACAAGCGAATTGTCCGGAAGATAGATGATTCCTTCCAGCGAAGGCATCTCCTCTGGTGTTATTTCTGTAGCTACCACATCACCAACGAACAGAAGCTTGCTTTCGCTGTGGTTCACGATGTTGTGAATCTGCTCAGGTTTAAATTCGTTCTGTATAGGTACGACAATGGCTCCGTAAGTAATAATCGCCAGGAAGGCTACTGCCCACTGGCTACTATTTCTTCCGCAGACGGCAATCTTGTCGCCCTTCTTCACATCGCTGTTTTCGAACAGGATGTGTAGCTTCTCTATCTTTCTGGCAATATCGTGATATTGGAGGGTTGCGCCCTTGTAATCGGTGAGCGCATCCAGATTCCAATTCTTGATAATGCTATTCTCAATATACGAGTTAAAACTTGGTATTGAATTCATTGCACAATTTACAAAATTTTGTGCAAAGGTAATGAAAATAGTGCACACTACAAAATAAAATGTGCACTATTTTCAAAAACTATATAAAATAATTAGTTTTTTTCCTTTTTAGTCTACATATTGTGGTCTTATAGACTGTTTTTTACTCATATCTCATTGATTTGGCTGGATGGATATGAGAAATCAGGTAGCTTGGAGCTACGAGCATGAAGATGCTTATCAGCAGCGTAGCAATGTTCAGGGCTATGATGGCAAGCCAGTTGAATTCTACCGGAACGGTACTTACATAATAGGTCTGTGCATCGAGTTTGATGATGCCTGTAAAGTACTGGAGGGTAAGAATGCCGAGGGCGATGATGTTGCCCAGAAGCATACCCTTGCCGATGATGAAGACGGCAAACCACAGGAAGGTGTGGCGGATGGTCTTGTTGCGGGCACCCAATGCCTTCATTACGCCTATCATGGAGGTGCGTTCCAGAATGATGATGAGCAGACCGCTGATCATGGTGACGCCGGCTACTATCAGCATCAGACCGAGAATAATCCAGACATTCAGATCCATCAGGCTCAGCCATTGGAAGATGTTTGGATTCAGGTCCTTGATGGTAGAACTGCTGTAGGTTTCTCCATAGTGATCTACCGTGCGGTTCACCTTATTAATAATATAATCTTCAGTCTCGTAGAGCTTGTTGAAGTCGTTTACTGTCAGTTCTGCACCGCTCGCCTGGTCTTCTTCCCATCCGTTCAGCTTCACGGCAGTATAGAGGTCGGTGTATACCATCACCTCATCATACTTCTTCAGGTTGGTCTGATAGATACCCTTGATGGTGAAGCGGCGCATACGCACACCGTTGCCATCAAAGAAGTAGGCAAAGATGCGTTCTCCCGTCTTCAGCTTCAGTTTATCAGCCATCAGCTGTGAGATGAGAATCTGGTTATGACTCGCTTTGTCATCAAACTTAGGGATGCTGCCTTCGATCATGTTCTGATGGATAAAGGTAGAATCGAAATCAGGTCCTACACCTTTGAACATGACGCCCAGGAAATCGCTGTCCGTCTTCAGGATTCCCTCTTTCATGGCAAATTTCTGCACATGTTTTACGCCAGGTATCTTTTTCAGTACGTTGACCATCGAGTCGTTCATGACCACCGGATACAGGTTTTGCTGCTGCAGCGTCATGAAGTCGGCCACCTGTATATGGCTTCCGAATCCTATCACCTTGTCGCGTATGGTATGTTTGAATCCGAGCACTACGCATACCGACATAATCATAATGGCGAGTCCGATGGCAACACCGGCAGTGGCTATATGAATAGCAGGGCGAGAAACTTTACGTTTATCGCCCTGATCGCTATATAATCTCTTTGCTATAAATAGAGGAAAATTCATTTCTGTTGTAATGTTGAATGTTGAGTGTTGAATGTTGAGTGTTGAATGTTGAGTGTTGAATGTTGA
>JAJWOH010000087.1:0-15279 GCA_021635485.1 Segatella copri
TCTTTTTACAACTCGAAACGTCAAAAAATGGCGAAGTCATCGTTATTTAATTGGCGCCAAAGCGTATCTGCCACCGCTACCATCAGCCATGTAGACCTCTCCTTCTCGCTCGTACATTATCGCAATGAACTGCAAGAGGGCAACCACCTAAACACCCTCCTTGGCGATGCATCGGCAGTTTGGAGAATGAAAAAGCTCCGCCTTTCAGCAGAGCTTCGAAACCTTTTCAACAAGAAGAACTATATGGAAACCATCTATAGCGGCATCAGTACATTGACCGACAGCTATCATCTTCGCCCTCGCGAACTGATGATTTCCGCCCAGTATTCCTTCTAAACAAGAACTCCCATCTCAGAAAAGAGACGGGAGTTCTTTGCTTTTGAGGATAAGAGACAAAGTTATAAGGGATTTTGACTTTTTAATTCATTTTTATTTGGAACATAACATTATTTTTTGTATCTTTGCAACTGATAATATCTTGTTATTATCCCAACGATTATGCAAGAAACGAATAATATATTAGCAATATTAGATAACTACCTCCACGACAATCCTGATGAGATTGCAAAGGAGATGGCAAACGACTTCAGAAAACGAAGAATAGAGAAGAATCTGACACGTGAGCAAGTGGCAGACAAGTCAGGCGTTGCCGTCAGCAACATCACCAGATTCGAACAAAAGGGCCTCATCTCCCTCAAAAATCTGATAGGTATCGCCATAGCTTTGGAATATACCTCAGAAATCAAGAACGTCTTCTCGCAACCCAAGTACTCCACCATGGAGGAGTTGCAACAGATAAAAAGAAACGCTAACAAGAAAAAGGCTTACAGACAATGAAACATATAGAATCTTTAGCCGTGAAATATCACCAGGAGAAAGTCGGCACACTGTCATTGAGTGCCGATGGAAAGGTATGCACATTCGAGTATGACAATCATTGGTTGGTCAAGTTTCGCCATACCTATGACCCACAAGATATGGGAAAGCAAGAGTATCATTATAATGAGATAGCCAAGCAATGTGGTATCCAAGTACCCGACTTCAAACTGGTAAACAACAAGTATTTTGCCTGCCGTCGCTTCGACATTTCTCCAACAGGCGAACGCATTCACGTAGCCACAGCTGGAGCCTTGCTCAACGTTTCCCATTCCAACCCCATTCTCGATTATCTCAACCTTTTGGCGCTTACAGGTTATCTTACTCAGAGCCAAGAGGATGTAGAAGAGATGTTCCGCCGCATGGTTTTTAATTACATAATGGACAACAAGGACGACCACTGCAAGAACTTCTCTTTCTTGGTTCAGAAAGAGAGCGATAGCAAATGGCACTGGCATTTAGCCCCAGCCTACGACCTCACCCATTGCACCGAAGGATATAATGGTGAACACGCAACATCTGTAAATGGGACTGGGCATCCGACCGTAGAGGATATGATTGCCGTTGGCGTAAAGAATAAAATGAAGGAAAAGAGATGCCGCGAAATCTACGAAGAGATATCTTTACAGATTAAGTCTGGTGAGAATATCTCTTAAGGGAAGATTTTCAATCTCTTCTTTCCTCATTTTACGGGTGTTTCTTCTAGATTGCCTCGTTCTAGAGTATTATTCACATAGACTACTTCTGCTTCAGATAATCCAACTGACCATCATTTTTCAGTTTACCATTTCCCTATCTCTGCGTCTTACACGTAAATAAGCATCAAAAAATAAATAGAAAACATGAAAAAGATTCTAATGATTCTTGCAGCCATCCTCGCCTTAGGCAGCCTGACCGCAAAAGCACAGATGAGATCGGGCGTGGACACGCTCACCCTCGACCAAGTGAAGTATCGCATCACCTACGATGCAAAACAGGTGAACGACACCACAGAAATGCCGTATATCTATCGCAAGGCACAGATGCGACTCGACATCGGTAGCAACATCACTCACTTCTATAACCAGTCCGAGGAGCAATGGGGACAGCAAGTCTTACAAATGATGCTTTCAGGCGGTGTCATTGACCTAAGAAAAGCCAAGCCGGTAAAATGCATGGACTTTGAATTCCTCAAGAACTACCCAAAGAACGGTCAGACCCTATTTCAAGAATCGTGGGCTTTGAGAACCTATCACTGCATCGAAAAGAACGAGACTCCCGATTGGCAACTCATTCCAGACAGCATTGCAACCATCATCGGCTATCATTGCCAACTCGCCAAGACCAACTTCAAGGGAAGAACTTGGTTAGCTTGGTATGCTGAGGATATCCCGGTGCCAGAAGGTCCTTGGAAACTCTGCGGTCTGCCTGGTCTCATACTCCGTGCCTACGATGCACAGCAACAATTCTATCTCAATGCCATCGGACTGGAAGACCTGAAAGGCAAGGAGACTCTCAAATATGCCAAGCCTGAAAAGACTGAGAACGTTTCCCAGTCTGACCTCACCAAAATCAAGCTGAGAGACGATGGAAGTGAGATGCTAAGGGACGAAAAGTGGACAGATGAGAATGGAAAACCGATCAAACCAAAAGCAAGGAAACGTGTCTTCAATCCAATCGAGCGATAGAGATAATTCTACGGCTTTCCGTTTCAGATTTTTGCGAGTTTCTACAAAAATCTGAAATAGAAAGCTTATTTTCTTGCTCTTATCGACAATTTATTGTACTTTTGCAAAAAGATTTCTGAAACAACAAATGTAAAGTTAATAACTTAACGATAACAATATGATTTATACAAGCAAGAAAATCATCATATTTCTGTTCACTATCATGCAGCTGGCCATTCTCGCCAGTTGCATGGGCTCAGGATATCGCCTATCCTTCCCTGAGATAGACGACCTTGCCGACGAATACCCAGCACAAGCCAAGGTATTCCTCTCTCGTGCTGACAGCAACGACAACAAAGGCTATTATAAGCTCTTAACAGCCAAGATAGAGTATCAGCTCAATGGTTACATCCATAAAGACTACGACATAGACGATGCCATCCACATCTTCGTGAACGAAAAGGACGAACCTCTTCTCGCACGTTCCTTATATTATAAGGGAGCCTCGATACTCAACAACTATCGTGATACCGCAAAAGCCATCAAATGTTTCTCACAGGCCATCGCCTACGATAGCAATATGAGAGAAAAGGAAAAGCTGGATATGTACGACATCTTGTGTCGCATTACCCACCAAAACATTTACACCGTAGAGTTAGAAGACGAGGCTCGCCAAACCAACAATATCCGCTACCGTGCCTGGGCGCTACTCTATCGTGGCATCAACAACCAAGACCAGGAACTTGCCGACCAAGCTTTCGAAGTAGCCAATCAAATCAAAGAGAACAAGGACAGCACCTTGGGTCCAATGTACTATCATTACTTCCAAGCCTTGATGGACAGGGGCAATACGCCTGATTCCATCTTGATAAGCTATGCAAAGAAAGCGCAAGACCATTTTGGGGTAAAATACGACAACAACATCGATTTCTATCGCTTGCTAACAAGAAACAGCAAGGAGACCCATGCCTTCGCCATGCAGCATGTCAAAGAAAAATATGGCATAGATCAAGAACGCATAAACTCATGGGGATCCTATTCCTTTGCTTTAGGATACAAGTATTATCTCCCCTTATATTTTCTCTCCCTACAAAAAGGAGATACGCTCATGGCAAACCGTGTTGCCCACGAACTACGACAAGAAGCTCCTTTGCTTGCCAAAGACGAAAACTTAGGAAAGGAAAATCAAGTAAAACTGATGTACGAGGGTGGTAACACTCGTTATCGCTATGAAAAGGTTAAGACCTATATTTTTGTAGGAATCATCATCGTGCTCATCATTCTCCTGACGATGACTTACCTCTCCATTTCCAGAATCCGAAAGGCTCACCAAACTATTAAAAACTTGCATGAGTCACTGCACCAGTTAAAAGATGTGGAGAACACTTCGTTATCGGAGCAATGCGAACGATTAAACCAGGAAATCACCACCCAGCTTCGCAAACTGAAACGCCGTGACAAGGACATCGAGGAATACAAGTCTCAAATTACCGAGCTCACCGACATCAGCCAAGGCTTGGTGTATTATTCGATGACGATACAAAATCAAAACATCAGCCAGATAGGTAAGCAAGGCATCCGACAGCTTCTCGCCAGCTTCAAGGTGATAGACGAGAAGTATAGCGAACGATTGGAGAACTACGACTTGAATCCATCACAAAGCCTCTTCTGCATCCTCTACCATATCGGCAAGAGCGATGAGGAAGTGATGCAAATATTGCAATACTCTCTCTCGAATATTAGGGTAAGAAAGTCGAGAATCAAGGGAGACACTGGAGCAGAGTCATTCGATGACATCATCAGATAAGCTCTCCCATAAATTTTTCACTATGCTCCATTAAGTTATCTAAGCATTACAAAAAGCTTATATTTTAAGTTTTTTCATATCGTAACTCGCTCGCCATCAACACTTCTACACTCTCTAGCATGTAATTCCGATTTGGCAATCTCTATCATTTGTGTTACCTTTGCATCCGAAATTCTAAACATCAAACGACTATGAGAAGAATAACATTATTATTAGCAGCCATACTCACAGTATGCAGCTTGAATGCTCAGAAAGGCAACAAAAATGAGAAAGTGGTTAATATTGACAAGGTAAACTATCGCATCACCTACAATGGGAAGATGGTACCAGATACCACAAGAGTTCCTTACAACTATTGGGAGAGCGAAATGCGATTGGACATCGGTAGCAAGACAACTCATTTCTATGACAGAACCAAGCAAATATCCGATTCTATCTTGGATGAACAAGCTAGGACGGGACAACATGACATGAGTAAAATACCTAACGGTGGCAGAATCCGTTGGGAATTCTACAAGAACTATCCATCAAAGGGGCAAACCACTTTACTGGATAAAGTCCTTGAAAATTACCAATGTACAGAACAATTAGAGGTGCCAAACTGGCAGCTTATCCCAGATAGCACAACTACCATCATTGGCTATAGATGCCTGTTGGCAAAAGCACTCTTCAAAGGCAGAACCTGGTATGCCTGGTACTCAGAAGACATACCTATAAGCGAAGGACCTTGGAAAATTTCCGGACTGCCTGGTCTTGTTCTACTTGCTTACGACCAGAACAAACAATACATATTCAATGCTATCGGTATGAGCACATTGAATGGGACCGAAAGCATAACTTTCACGGAAAAGGCAAGAGAGAAAGTAACACAGAAAGAGTTAAGAGAGGCTAAGCATAAATTTGATGGCGCAGAAGCACTCAAAGCAACAGCGAGAAAAACAGGATTTACGTTTAAGAAATTACCCGAAGGTGCCATCAAGGCTCTAAACCGAAGCAACAAGGGCAACCCTATCGAGCTGGAGTAACTCCAGCTCGATTAACTGATCGTATTCTACATCATAACAACAAACGAACAATATAAGCATGAAAAGATATTTATTCATCACTTGTTTGGTATTCCTTGGAATCATCGGAATATCAGCCCAAAAAGAGCAGACTCCCATCCAACACTTGATACTGCAGGGCGACAGTTGCATGAATGAGCATGACTCGTTCCATGCCATCACCTATTACCAGCAATACATCAATGAACATCCACACGATTTGAATGTTCTCAGAAAGCTCGCTTCTTGCTATCGTCTGCGTGGCGACAACAAGAAGTGCATCTCTTGCATGGATAGCATTCCTAACGACAGTCTCAACCATGAAGACTTGCGCATGATGTTCTATTCCTATCTTAATCTTGGCGATAAAAATAAGGTAGGATTATATGGTATGAAGATATTTGGCAAATACCCATACGACGGGGAGGTATTTGCCACCTTACTTCAGCAATGGAACAACCATGGGAAGCCTGAAATGGTTTCAGCATTCGCCTTGTCGTATGTAGAAAAACGAGACTCCACGAATCTTCTCATCAACAAGGAGCTTGCCTATTCGCTCTATTTACAGCTTAGATACGAGCAAGCCATCCCTAGATACAAGAAGCTTATAGCCGATGGATTCGACAATTTTGAGTCTAACCTCGTCATAGGATTGTGCTATTATAACTTGGAAAAGTACCGAGAAGCCTATACGTATCTGAACAAGGCGGCAGAGATGAAGAAAGACAACCCAAATATGAACAGTCTCTTCTACTTGGGCATGACTTGCAAGAAACTTTCCGAACAGACCAAGAACATCGTGGAAAAGGAAACCCTGGCAAGACACGCCATCATCAACCTGGAACGGTCCATAACCGTAGCTTACCCTCGCAGTCGTGGACTATACGTAAACCAGCAACTTGCTGAGCTTTATTACTATAAGTTGGAATACGAGAATGCAGGCCATGCCTTCGCCCAGTGCATCGAATATGATGACGAGGACGATCCTCACAACTATTACAATGCTGCGCAAATGTATATCGGAGCCAAGATGAAGCCACAGGCCAAACTCTATCTCCAGATGTTCTTGGCAAAAGCTGATAAGCTGAAGGATGAAAAGGAAAAAGCTAAGCTTACAGCGAAAGTAAAGGAGCAACTAAAAGGAATGTAAAACTAAAAGTGGAAACTTTTTAGTTTACTCTTCGCTTGTTTCATCGTCTATTAAAAAGCTATAAATAGCTGCGTTTTTTTTGCAGAGTGCCACAAAAAGTGTAACTTTGCAAGCAGATTAACAGATAAAGACAGAATTATGAAGAAAATCATCTTAGCTTTAGCAACCTTGCTCTTTATGGGAAGTGCTGCAACAAAAGCACAAGTCACAAATGTCACTGTGAGCTCTATCTCGGGAAACAGTAAGGAGGAAGTCGAGAACATCGACAACGCCAAGTATCGCATTACCTATGAGGGGAAATGGGTGAACAATCCTTCCATCAAACCCTTCATCTACAAAGATAGCGAGATGCGCCTTGACATTGGCGAAAAGGCGGCCAGCTTCTATGATAGAACGAAACAGATAAAGGATTCACTCATGAACGAAAAAGCCAAGACTGGCAATTTCGACTTCTCCGATTTACCTAAAGGTGGAAGATTCCCGTTCTCCTATTACAAGAACTATCCAACTACAGGCAAATCCATCCAATTAGAATCTGTCGGCACTACAGATTACCAATGCACAGAGAACGTGGAGACCCCCGACTGGCAACTCATCCCCGACAGCGCAACAACCATCATCGGCTATCATTGCCAACTAGCCAAGACCAACTTCAAGGGTAGAACTTGGTATGCATGGTACGCCGAAGACATACCTTTGCCAGAAGGTCCTTGGAAGCTGATTGGACTGCCAGGCTTGATACTGAAAGCATACGATGAAAACAAAGAATATTCATTCACAGCCATCGGCATGAGTACGTTGACAGCACCAACACCAATCACGTTCCCCAAGGCTAAGAGAGAAGAGATTAGCCAAAAAGACCTCAGAGAATTCAAAGAAAAGTTTACGCCTGGAATGGTGTTGGAAACATTAAACATCAAGGACGTAATAATACAGGACGAAAAGGGCAACCCAATTGACATGAAGAAATTCATGAATAAGAAGAATGTCTTCAATCCGATTGAACTACAATAATAAATGAAGAAAATAATTATCGGTTTCATCGCTTTCTTTCTCTTGTTCTGCATTCCAATGGCGATGCAGAGCAAGAGAAACACTCCTATCTTACTCGATGACGACAACACAGCTACCTGGATTCATGGTTATGTCGAAGATTCATTGACCCATAACCGTCTAGCCAACGTCTCCATCACGCTGCTCCGCAATGGCAAACCTTTGAAGTTTACAAAAACAAAGGAGGACGGAACCTTCGTGTTCCCTACCACCGAAAAGCAAGCCAACGACAAGCTGCAAGCCACGTTTATGGGGTATAAAAAGACAAAAACATCGATTTCATCGGGAAAAGAAACCGTCATCAGTATGGCTTCAACAGCTTTTGTCTTAAAGGAAGTACAGGTAAGAGGTTCTCGCATCACGGGGCGAGACACCATCTCTTTTGACCTCACCCGCTTTGCCAACGAACGAGATAACTCCCTGAAAGATGTACTGAAGAAGCTGCCAGGCGTGGATATTGAGAAGAATGGCCGTATCAACTACAATGGTAAACCTATCAATAGATTCACCGTGGAAGGTCTCGACCTGACCGGTGGCAAATATAACCAACTAGAGGAGAACATCAAGGCAAAAGATGTAAAAAAGGCCGAAGTCATCGAGCATGACCAACCTATCAAGGCGCTCCAGAACAAGACCTTTACAGATAATGTGGCGATGAATATCGCCTTGAAGGACAGTGCCCGCGACAAACTGATGCCAACCCTCAAGCCTTACATGCTCGTGGGGCATCCGTCCCACATAGGCGGAAGCATCAATATCATGCAAATTGGCAAGAAGAAACAGATGATGTATGATGCAGAATACGACAGAACAGGTAAAAATCTCGGCTATGCACTTAACCAACTCGCATCTTACAGCAATCGTCTGGCTCCTGCCTCCCTTCCATCATGGATATCAGTACCATCGCTTGACGCTCCTATCGACGAAGAACGCCTGCGCTTCAACACCTCGCAAAAATACTCCATCAACCATATCAAGAAGAACAAGGACGATGCAGAGACTCGCATAGAAGCCAACTATCTTCGTACGGTAACCCGACAAGAACGAGAGAACCAGAGTATCTACGATCTCGGCGGCGACGCTCCCACAGTTACCACGGAGCACAACTACAAGACGATGATTAGCGATGCCTTCAACCTGCAATGGGAGAACAAGGTAAACAAGGCTGAGCATTATGGCAACGAGAGCATCAGCCTCAGCGCAGCACAAAACGATGGTTTGTCAAACATCAACGACACGCTTACCCAACGTGTCCGCATCCCAAAGCTCGACCTATCGGCAAGTATCTACCGCCTCTTCGTCTTCAAGAAAAGTCAACTCTCTTGGCGTAGCACTGCCGACTATCACCATGGTGTGGCGGACCTCTACGTTAACGACGAGCGCAATCGCATCCGCACCAACCTTTGGCATACTGCCCACGCCTTACAGTGGATGAAGAATCGCTTCCACTGGACGCAGGAATATAGAATGAGTATCGACCTCAACAACATCTATGCGAAATATCAGGAAAGAAGCGATGAAACCGGCAAAAACGGCGGATTCATCGGAAACAGTCACGATGAAATCGGTCAAAACAGCCTTAACATCACTGGGAAGTTCACCCCTTACTGGCAATACAAGACAGAAACGTTCCGTATGTCGTTCTCTCCCGACTTCATTTGGGAACGCTTCACCTATCCACAGAAGACTCTACTTACCGTATCACCCTACCTTTACTTATATAAGAAATTGGATTTCCGTAGAGAGTTGACTATCTACACAGGATACAGTACAGGAACAGGCAATGCCACCAACTACGCCATGAAGCAATATCGTCAAAGTTATCGCTCTTGGTACACTTCGAGCGACATCATTCCGATAACTCGTTCTCTTTATGGCAAGTTGAGTTACGACTACAAGCGCCCTATCAAGGAAATCTTCTTCAGCGCATCGGTCAATGCCAGCAAAAACTGGATGAACACGGCATCCGACCTACGCATCGAGGATGGCAAATACTATACCTCATTATATAAGCAGGACAGCAAGAGCAACAACATCGGAGGTTCGCTCTATATCTCCAAGGGTTTCTACGACCTTCATCTGAAGACCCGCCTGGAGGGCAGTTTCAACTACAGCAAGGGTGAGCAATACAGCAGCGGCAAAGCCATCAGCTACACCGCTGACAACTATACTGTAAAGCCTAGCATCGACTTCTCGCCGTCCTGGTGTGCCTTTAGCTATGAGGGAGAATTCTCTTTTTACAACTCGAAACGTCAAAAAATGGCGAAGTCATCGTTATTTAATTGGCACCAAAGCGTATCTGCCACCGCTACCATCAGCCATGTGGACCTCTCCTTCTCGCTCGTACATTATCGCAATGAACTGCAAGAGGGCAAGCACCTTAACACCCTCCTTGGCGATGCATCGGCAGTATGGAGAATGAAAAAGCTCCGCCTTTCTGCAGAACTCCGAAACCTATTCAATAAGAAGAACTATATGGAAACCATCTATAGCGGTATCAGTACATTGACCGACAGCTATCATCTTCGCCCTCGCGAGCTGATGGTTTCCGCCCAGTATTCCTTTTAAACAAGAACTCCCATCTCAGAAAAGAGACGGGAGTTCTTTGCTTTTGAGGATAGGAAAAGAGATGCCGAGAAATCTACAAAGAGATATCTTTACAGATTAATTGTGAAACAAGTCATCTGCCACGACTTCGCTCTGCACCATCCCCCAATACTCATTATGAGCAAGACCATTTACTGTTATCATTGTGAGATGCAAAGTCTTTCTGGTCTTCGTGGTCTGCAAGAAACGCTCTATCTTATGTGCTAAATTCCGACTATAGTCCTGACTAATGACATATTTATCTTGCGAGAACTTAATCTCGCAAACATTCACTACATTATCTGCACGTTCTATCAACAGGTCAATTTGCGCACCTTGACCATAAACAGGGTCATCTTTGACAGACCAGGAAGAAACACTTGTCAAGACACCACTAATGCCTAACTTGTGCTTGATTTGATTTACATGTTGCATACATACTCGCTCAAACGCCAAGCCAACCCATGTGTATCTCACAGGCGACAAATAACTATGCGACCAGAAATGCTCATCGCCACCTTTATTGTCTTTCATAAACTTGAAGTAGAACAATGTGAAGTTGTCTATCAGCTGATAAATAGTATCATTCCGCTTCTTGCCAAAAGCATTGTATTTACGGATGAAGCCACATGCTTCCAAGTCGTCAAGAATTCGAGTGATATTGGCACCACTCGACAATCCTATCTTTTCTAGCAGTTCTGTACGAGGCATTCCCACCTTGATGGTTCCCAAGACGTTGATAACTTTCAGGTAAGGTTCAGGATTGTTGAACAAAGAATCATACAACTCGTTAAACTCATTGTGTAGTTGACCTGTTAATGAGAACAATAGGCTATCTATATTTTGAGCCACGCTCTTTCCTTCGTCCAACAAAGACCAATAGAAAGCAACACCCCCCAATACCATATAATATTCCAGCAATTCATAATGGGTTGTGCGCATACCGATGCTTTTGGCATACAGTTCACATTCGTGCAAAGTGAAAGGTTGTAAAGATATACGGAGGTTTACTCTATTATGCAAACCGCCATGATTTTTCAACACCTTATTAATAATCCAGGATGTAGCAGAGCCACAAACAATCAAAAGGACATCCTTGCGTGCAGAGGCAAAACTATTCCAAAAGTATTCCAATGCTGTAATGAAATTTGAGCGAGGAGTATCCATCCAAGGTATTTCATCTATGAAAACTACTTTCTTCTCAGCTTCTGATTGCTCTATCAATTGCTCCAACATCGAAAAAGCCTCTATCCAATCTTTGGGCAAACGAGCCTTTGGGAATCCGCTCTTTAGTAGCGACTCCTTAAAATAACGCAATTGCAATTTTGTACTTGCTTTTGCAACACCAGAATGTTGAAAAACGAATTTATCCGCAAAACACTCTCTGACTAGATAGGTCTTGCCCACACGTCTTCTACCATACACTGCAACAAACTGTGAGCTATCTGACTCGTAAGCTTTATGCAGCATCTCTTGCTCTTGTTCTCTTCCTATCAACATATTTTATTGCTTTTTGCGTGCAAAGATAATAAAAAAGTGCTTATAACAGCCCAAAAGTCCTAAAAAAAACAACTTTTGGGCTATTATAAGCACTTTTAGGGGCATTCTATGCGCCATTCTGTTGGTGTTTTGCCAGTCTTCTTGTCTTCTCCGTATATTCTGCCACCTTCAATGTAGCAGTTCCCTTGATATTGCCCCTTTCTCCAATCTTCCAGATTCCTATAGGGGTACATATTTCTAGGACCTTATTAACGCAATACTATAATTATAAATAAAAATATAATTTTCCTTAAAAAACATCACAAAAAGATACATTCTTATGAAATAAATGATATATTTGCAGTAATTTTTAAATAACAAAGCATATGAAACGAACATTATCCACACTTTTCGCAATCATTGCCATTTTTTGTCTGACAAGTTGTAGCAGTGATGAAGAAGATTACAGAATTACAGGGGTGTACGAAACGACCCACTACAGAGATTTAAGTACACCAGAAACTGTTATTAACAGCAAGGAAGAGTTAAAGAATTACATACAACAATACCTGGTCACCTGGGAAAGTACCCTAAACAAGGAACTTGAAGGCGACTTTTCAAATTATAGTATAATTTCATATTGCTATTATACTACAAGCATCAAACCTCAGAAAATAGAATATACAGAAGACAACAATAATATTACTATTTACTGTGAATGCGGCACGAGCATTGAAATGGCATTACCTTTATGTTACTTTATCAAGGTTAAACCGAAAATACCATCCAACGCCAAAGTAAACTTAGTCGTTAATGGAACGGAGATTCCTAATTAGTAAAAAGCCTATCACTTGACAATCAATCAAGTGATAGGCTTTCTTATTAACACACAATCCTTAATTGCGGAAAAAATTATTTATTCTGCTTCAGATAGTTCAACTGAACATTAGGAGCGCAAGCATTGCTTGTCTTCTCCGTATATTCAGACACCTTCAATGTAGCAGTACCCTTGATATTCTCTACATCACTACCTACCTTGAAGAGATAGTTACCTGCATCTACCTTCCACTGGCTGTTGGCCTCATCGAAGCTGGCGAGATCGCGCTTTTCGAGGGTCATCTTCAAAGTCTGGCTCTCACCTGGATTCAACATCTTGGTCTTGCCGAAGGTCTTGAGTTCCTTGGCTGGCTTCTCGTAAGCACCCTTTGGAGCGGTGACATAAACCTCAGCAACTTCCTTGCCGGCAACCTTACCGGTATTCTTGATAGTTACGCTAACCTCAATATTGTTGCCTTTTGCCTTGACTGATGGTTTGCCAAACTCAAAGGTAGTATAGCTCAAACCATAACCGAACGGATAAGCCACATTCTTATTGAAGGTATCGAAGTAGCGATAACCTACGTAGATATCCTCCTCGTGGTTGCTATAGTCGTAACCCTTGATGTTACCCTTGCTCCAATCCAACAAATTCTTGTAGGTGTACATATCGTAATCCTTGGCAAAGTTGGCAGTAGAAGGATGATCGGTAGCAGCGATAGGCCAGGTCATGGTCAACTTACCCGATGGATTCACCTTACCGGTCAGGATATCAGCTACAGAGTTACCACCCTCGATACCTGGCTGCCATGCAACGAGAATAGCATCCACACGGTCTCTCCAACTGGCTGTCTCCATCACAGAACCAGAGTTGATGATCACAATCACCTTCTTGCCCTTGGCATGGAAAGCATCAGATACACGGAAAATCATATCCTGCTCTATCTGACTGAGGTTGAACTCACCATTGATCTGGCGATCCATACCCTCACCTGCCTGACGACCGATGGTGATGATGGCTGCATCTGCCTTTGGCTCCTCGCTGGCTACACAACGCTCAGTAATCTCGATTTCATCGAGCTTAGGCTGCCCCTGATCCAGGAACCACATCATCGGATTCTTGTCTGCCTTCAACTTAGCCTTGGCATACTTTACATAATTCTGATAGATTTCTGTAAGCTGAGGAGTAGTTGTCACGCCGATATTCTTCAAACCGGTAACCATATCTACAGAATAGCCTACATTTACGGCTCCACTACCGAGACCACCCGACATGAAGTCGTAAGAGTTGACACCGAAGAGTGCCACGGTCTTCAAGCCCTGGATAGGAAGAGCGGCATCATTCTTCAGAAGCACCATACCCTCGGTAGAACTCTGACGGGTGATGGCTGCATGAGCCTTCAAGTCTGGCTCACCACTATATTTATATCCCTTGAATCGAGGAGTCTTCACAATATATTCGAGCATACGGCGAACATTGCGGTCCACATCCTTGATATCCAACTTGCCATTCTTTACGGCATCAACAATATCCTGCACCTGTGCTGGATAACCCGGCATCATCAGGTCGTTGCCAGCCTCAACTTCCTGTTCCAGAGGAAGGTCGGCACGCTTACCAATCCAGTCGGTCTCTACGATTCCCTTATATCCCCAGTCGTTGCGGAGAATATCTGTCAAGAGTCCCTTGTTACCCTGGGCATAAACACCGTTAATCTTATTATAAGCAGACATGATAGTCCAAGGATTGCTCTTGCGAACCATCATCTCGAAACCTTTCAGATACAACTCGCGGAGAGCACGCTGGCTCAATCGCTCATCCACCTTGGTACGGTCTGTTTCCTGAGAGTTTACGGCAAAGTGCTTGGCACTTACACCCACACCCTGACTCTGCACACCTTGCACAAAGGCGGTTCCGATAAGACCCGTTACGATTGGGTCTTCTGAATAATACTCAAAGTTACGGCCACAGAGCGGATTGCGATGCAGGTTCATACCTGGTCCGAGCACAACATCACAGCCATACTCCAGGGTTTCGTTACCGATAGCCTCGCCCACCTTGCGCACCAGGTCGGTGTTCCAGGTAGAAGCCAGACAGGTTCCGATAGGGAAACCGGTAGCAAAGTAGCTACGGCTGTCACCTTCGCGATGAGCATCGATATGAACACCGGCAGGACCATCACACTGTACGGTAGTAGGAATACCGAGGCGAGGGATGGCTACAGTAGTACCCGCAGCACCCGGCACGAACTTCTTCTGATGTCCGAGCATAGCGCCACTGCCCACGAATCCATCGTTACCACCGCCCACCAGCATCTGGGCTTTTTCTTCCAAGGTCATCGCCTTGATAACTTCGTCGATGTTGTTGGCATTCAGCTGAGGTGCTGACTGCGCCATCATTGTTGTTGCTACCGCTCCAGCCGCAATGGTAAGAGCCAATTTCTTGCAGTTCATCATTTTGTCGTTTATCTAGTTAGTTATTACTTTTCTGTTCTTTTAGTCGTTTCGTCAGTTCCATGCAGTCCCTGAGAATACTGCATTTCTTCAAAAACTTGCTGCAAATATAATAAAATAAGGTGGAAACACCAAGCATTTCCACCTTTTTTTCTTGAATTCAACAAGATTATTCCCGGATTTAACAAAAGGTATAGGAAGAACATAACATACTATACATATCCCTAACCTAAGACTAGTCCTGATATTTAATCTGGAAGTAATCAAAAACAAAACATTCCTTCCATTTCAATCTTTCGCAAATTTCATCAAAAAGAAGAACTGAGGAAAAAGATGTAATGGTAAAAGTAGTCGTCAACTTGATTAACAAAG
>JAJWOH010000237.1:0-2700 GCA_021635485.1 Segatella copri
ATGAAAGATGACAGGCAGATGATAGACATAATCATCGCCTGTAATGATATCGCTGTCGCGGTCTTGTCCGTTGGATATGATAGGGTCGCCGATAGAGCCTTCGGTATCCTTGCATGATGCAAAGCTGAGGACGGTGAGGGCGATCATGAAATAAAGAATTTTTCTCATGCGCGTACCTTATATTATATATTTTCGTGCAAAAATACAAAAATAAAAGAAGATAGGCGAGAAATATCCTGAAAAAGTTTCTCGAAATGCCAAAAAACTTGTGCTTTCATCTTCTTGATGTATGTCAATTCAGTTGCATTTTGTAAACTTGACTCCATAAAAATGGCGTTTTGTAAGGTGTGTCTTCGTGCAATATGCTAAATTTTAGGCTATGAAATTGCAAATTGTAAGCTTGTGTGCGTTCAAAACCAAAAAGTATTACTTGGTCAAAAAATAAGATAAAATAGCGTTAAGGAATTATGAATTTTTCGGAAATCGTTGTATCTTTGCACCAGAAAAAGAAACAAAGACAATTACAATAACATCCTAAAAATAAACGATATGAAACGAATGATATTATTCTCATTGATGGCTTTGATGACCATAGCAGCTTTCGGTCGTAAGCACGTAGAGAATGCAACAGTTGTAGCTGACACTATTTTCTATGCAGAAAATATGAGTAATGTAACCAGTGCAGATCAGGCTAGTTATTACAGACTGCTGATGACTACTGGTTCAGGCCTTAACAAGAAGGACGTTTTCCAGGACTTCTACATGAACGGTAATCTCCGTGCTGAAGGTGGTTATAGCTTTATCGACCTCGGCAACGATCGCAATACTATCTTTAATGGTGAGGTTACTACCTATTATAAGAATGGTAAGGAGAAGTGGCATGGCAAGTATGTTAATGGCAAGCGCGAAGGCTACTTCACACTCCAGCTCCGTGAAGGCGGTGTAGCTGTCGTTCAGTTCAAGAATGGCAAGTCTGTTCACGATTACTTCATGGTAACTTACAAGGACGGTACTTCTGAGAAGAGAAATCTCTCTGAGTTGAAACAGTTCTTGTAATCAAAATAAGCAACTATGTAGTTTTGTTACTTCATTGAATTAAAAGAAAATCTCTCTTATATAAATTAAAATTTTATGTTGATATGACCAATATGGGGATGGCTTCCGTGAGGAAGGTGCATCCCCTTTTTTTGTTCTGATATATCAGGAAGTTAAAGGAGTTAAGGAGTTAAGACGTATGTCTGGCTGCTTAATAAACTACGCCAAAAAGACTATTGTCTTAACTCCTTAACTCCTTAACTCCTTTAACTTCTGTTAGAGTGCTAGGTCAACCTCTACCGGACAATGGTCGCTGCCCATGATTTCAGTATGGATCTTAGCTTCTGTAATCTGTTCCTTGATACGGTTGGAGACAAGGAAGTAGTCGATACGCCAACCGGCATTCTTCTCGCGCGCCTTGAAACGATATGACCACCACGAATAGGTTACCTCGTCAGGGTGGAGATAACGGAAGCTGTCAGTGAAGCCATCGTTCAGAAGGATAGTCATCTTTTCGCGCTCCTCATCGGTGAAACCGGCGTTGCGACGGTTGGTCTTCGGATTCTTGATATCTATCTCTTCATGAGCTACATTCAGATCGCCGCAGATGATAACGGGCTTCTTGGCATCAAGAGATTTCAGAAATTTGCGGAAATCGTCTTCCCAAGTCATACGATAATCCAGGCGCTTGAGTTCTGTCTGCGAATTTGGGGTGTAGCAGGTAACGAGATAGAACAGGTCATATTCCAGCGTGATGATTCTGCCTTCATGATCATGTTCCTCTATACCCATGCCATAACTTACGTTTGATGGCTTGTGCTTGGTATAAATGGCTGTACCGGAATATCCTTTTTTCTCGGCGTAGTTCCAATAACTCTCGTAGCCCTCAAACTGAAGGTCGAGCTGTCCCTCCTGCATCTTTGTTTCCTGCAGGCAGAAGAAGTCGGCATCGAGCTCCTTAAACTGGTTCTCGAAGTCCTTGCCCACGCAAGCGCGCAGGCCATTTACATTCCAAGATATAAACTTCATTTTTGGTAATGTTGAATGTTGAATGTTGAATGTTGAATTGGGGAGGAGTGTTGAATGTTGAATGTTGAATGATGAGTTGATATGGCGTATGCCTAATTCAACATTCAACATTCAACATTCAACATTAAAAAATTAAATTCTCTTCGTTTCTCCTCTCAGCAGACTCATAAACTCCTGGCGGGTGTTCAATGAATTGAATACACCGCTGTAATCACTGGTGGTGGTGATGGAATTCTGTTTCTCTACACCTCTCATCTGCATGCACATGTGCTTGGCTTCTATCACTACCATCACACCCTGAGGATTCAATGTCTCCTGAATGCAGTCTTTAATCTGCTGGGTAAGACGCTCCTGTACCTGGAGACGATGGCTGTAGATATCTACCACACGGGCTATCTTGCTCAGACCGGTAATCTTGCCGTTCGGGATATAGGCAACATGCACCTTGCCATAGAAAGGAAGCATGTGGTGCTCGCACATCGAGAAGAAATCAATGTCTTTCACAATGACCATCTGGTTGTATTTCTCTTCGAAGAGGGCATCGGTCAATACCTTGTGTGCATCCTGTGTATAGCCACGAGTCAGTATCTGCATAGCCTTGGCTACTCGCATCGGCGTTTTTACAAGTCCTTCACG
>JAJWOH010000088.1:0-14763 GCA_021635485.1 Segatella copri
TTTTCTTATCTTTAAGTTGATTTATACCCTGTCAACTTTTTCCAGGACAAGACAGTTTACTACCTAGAGTCTTATTCCTGGTGAAGGTTGACAATTAATAATCATTATTCCTAACCAAGATTGTCAGTCTCAAAGCTTTTGCCCTTAGCGAAAGTTCGGGGGTATGCTTTACTCGTAAATGAAAAAGTTCAGGGTTTTGTTTTACTCGTAAACGAATTCGGTTACTTCTGCATAATGATTAGCAGAAAATCGTGATGGATAACCCCAAATCGTGAGGGATAGCGTGATGGATTTTGTAAATATTTCGTCAATCTATCACGCTAAACAAAAGAGATAATAACCTCATTATCAGATAATTAAAGTTTCGAAAAACAGGAAACGTGAGGGATGTGAGGGATAAAACAGATTTTAAACTAAAAAAAGAGGGTGTATCATGGACTTATGACGCACCCTCTTTATATATAATAATGTGTCTAATACTCAGATTATTCTACATCATTGTTGTGATCCAAAGAGTCGTTGAACTCCTTAGGAGCCTGCTCATCATTACGATGCTCGTAACGACGTGGCTGACGAGCTGGACGCTCACCACGACCTTCATGACGATCATCACGACGACCGCGACGCTCACCGCGCTCAGGACGTGGACGACGCTCACGCTCTACATAACCCTCTGGCTTCTCCATCAATACACGATGAGAAAGTTTGTACTTGCCAGTCTTAGGATCAATCTCCATCAACTTCACCTTGATCTTGTCGCCTTCCTTGATGCCAGCCTCTTCAACTGTCTCAAGACGCTTCCAATCAATCTCAGAGATGTGGAGCAAACCATCCTTACCAGGGAGAATCTCTACGAAGCAACCGTAAGGCATGATAGAGCGAACAGTACCCTCGTAAACCTCACCAACCTCAGGAACAGCTACGATAGCCTTGATCTTAGCCAAAGCTGCATCGATAGAATCCTTGTTAGGAGCAGATACCTGGACGTGACCCTTACCATCAGTCTCCTCGATAGTGATTGTCGCACCAGTATCCTCCTGCATCTGCTGGATAATCTTACCACCAGGGCCGATAACAGCACCGATGAACTCCTTAGGGATATCGAATGCTACGATACGTGGAACCTGTGGCTTCATCTCAGCACGTGGCTCAGAGATTGTCTCCATCATGCAGTTGAGGATGTGCTCACGACCAGCCTTAGCCTGCATCAAAGCCTCCTCAAGAATCTCGAAGCTCAAACCGTCGCACTTGATATCCATCTGTGTAGCGGTCAAGCCATCGCGGGTACCTGTGGTCTTGAAGTCCATATCACCCAAGTGGTCCTCATCACCGAGGATATCACTGAGGATAGCGTACTTGTCCTCACCTGGGTTCTTGATAAGACCCATAGCGATACCAGAAACTGGCTTCTTCATAGGAACACCTGCATCCATCAGGGCGAGAGTACCGGCACAAACAGTAGCCATAGAAGAAGAACCGTTAGACTCCAAGATCTGGCTTACCAAACGTACTGTGTAAGGGAAGTCTGTAGGAATCTGACCTTTCAAACCACGCCATGCCAAGTGACCGTGACCAATCTCACGACGACCTACGCCGCGCTGAGCCTTAGCCTCACCTGTAGAGAATGGAGGGAAGTTATAGTGAAGGAGGAAGCGCTGGTAGCTCTTCTCGAGCACACCGTCGATAAGCTTCTCATCCATCTTTGTACCAAGAGTACATGTAGAGAGAGACATAGTCTCACCACGCTGGAAGATAGCGCTTCCGTGAGGCATTGGGAGTGGAGAAACCTCGCACCAGATAGGGCGGATTTCTGTAGTAGCACGGCCATCAAGACGCAAGCCCTCGTCGAGGATGCAACGGCGCATAGCATCGCGCATTACGTCATCATAGTAACGGGTAGCCTCAGCGTGCTTCTCCTCCAGGTCTTCCTCAGAAAGATCGGTATGAGCAGCGTCATACTTCTCGAGGAAATCAGCCAAAACCTTATCGAAAGCATCCTGACGTGCATGCTTCTCCAAAGCCTGGTGGTTGATATCGTAAGCTGGCTTGTAAAGCTCAGTCTTGATCTGCTCACGGAGTTCCTCATCGTTGATCTCGTGGTCGTACTCACGCTTTACGTCAGTACCCTTCTCCTTAGCCAACTCATACTGGAGCTCGCACATAGGCTTAATAGCCTCGGCAGCCACCTTGAGGGCACCAATGAGATCCTGCTCAGAAACTTCCTTCATCTCACCTTCTACCATCATAATGTTGTCCTTGGTAGCACCAACCATGATATCCATGTCAGCCTCTTCCATCTGCTGGAATGTAGGGTTAACAACATACTCACCATTGATACGGGCTACACGAACCTCAGAGATATAGTACTCGAAAGGAATATCTGAACAAGCCATGGCAGCTGAAGCAGCGAAACCAGCAAGGGCATCTGGCTGGTCAACACCATCGGCTGAGAGCAACATTACCTGTACATAAACTTCTGCATGGTAGTTAGAAGGGAAAAGTGGACGCAAAGCACGGTCCACAAGGCGAGAGGTAAGGATCTCCTCATCGCTGGCTTTGCCTTCGCGCTTGGTGAAACCACCAGGGAAACGACCTGCAGCACTGTACTGCTCACGATAATCTACTTGCAAAGGCATAAAATCTGTACCCGGAACTGCATCCTTTGCTGCACAAACAGTTGCGAGAAGTACTGTGTTACCCATGCGGAGAACCGCAGCACCATCAGCCTGTTTTGCAACTTTTCCGGTCTCAATTGTGATGGTTCTTCCATCAGGCAACTGAACACTTTTTGTAATTACGTTCATCTAAATTTAAAAACTTATTGTTTTGTCTAACATCTAAAATATCTAAAACGCTGCAAAGATACCTCTTTAATTATTAATAAACAAATAAATTACCAATTATTTTCCACTTTTTTAAATAATTTATCTATAGAAGGTGCATTATTCGCAATTTTATTACTATCTTTGCACTCGATAATTTTGCAAAATAATAAAATTCATGAAGATAACTAGACTCTTTTCAGTGGCAGCGATTATGGTAGCTGCACTGGCTTTAACTTCTTGTAACAACAAGAAATTCCACATCAATGGCAATATCACAGAGGCTCAGGACTCTATGCTCTATCTGGAGAACATCAGTCTGAACGGTCCTGTGAAAATCGACTCTGTGAAACTGGGCGAGGATGGTGCCTTTGCCTTCGACGAGGCTGCCATGGACTCTGTTACCCCAGAGTTCTACCGCTTACGCATTGCCAACCAAACCATCAATCTTTCCATCGATTCAACAGAAACCATCAAGGTAAAGGCGGCTTATCCGCAGATGAGTTTCAAATACGAAGTGGAAGGTTCTGAAAACTGCAACAAGATTAAGGAGCTGTCTCTTAAGCAGATGACTCTCCAGAGCAATATCAACGGTCTCGTAAAAGATCCTAACATCGGCAACGATTCTATCGAATCTATCGTGGGCCGCATGCTCCAGGCTTACAAACAGGACATCAAGGCCAACTACATCTTCAAGGAGCCAATGAAGGCATACGCTTACTATGCGCTCTTCCAGACTGTACAGTTGGGTAACATGAATACGCTCATCTTCAACCCTCGCAACAACAAGGACGACGTGAAGGTATTTGCTGCCGTAGCAACCAGTTGGGATACCTATTATCCTGGCGCCGAGCGTGGCAAGAACCTCCATAATATCGCCATCGAGGGAATGAAGGACATCCGCATCATCGAGAACCAGATGGCACAGCAGCAGATTGAGGCCAGCAAGGTGAGCGTAAACGGATGCATCGAACTTGCACTTCAGGACAACAAGGGACAGGTACGCCGTCTCTCCGACCTCAAGGGCAAGGTGGTACTGCTCGACTTCCATCTCTTCGCCAGCAAAGAGAGCACCAAGCGCATCATGATGTTGCGTGAACTCTACAACAAGTATCATGCTGCCGGACTGGAGATTTATCAGGTATCAGTTGACCCTGACGAGCACTTCTGGAAAACCTCTACCGCTGCCATCCCTTGGATTTGCGTACGCGATGAAGATGGCATTCAGGGCAAGAGTCTGGCTCTCTACAATGTCCAGAGCATTCCTACCTTCTTCCTGATCGACCGCACCAACACCCTGCAGGCACGTGATGCACAGATTAAGGACATAGAGGCAGCCATCAAGAACCTTCTTTAAGATAACCAGAAGATAACCAGGAGTTAGAAGTTTGGAGAGAACAGTTTCGGCTTTTCATCTTCCAGCTTCTAACTCTTATTCTTTAACGCCAGTTCTGTATCTGCTTTTATGACAACATAGATGGCAACATCAGAAATACGAACCATACAAGGAACTTAAGAACAAGACAAAGATAAACTTTTAAACCCTAAAAAATGAACAAGAAATTTTTAGCAATGGCAGCCTTGGCGCTTATCACAACAGGAGCGCAGGCTAAAGTAAAGTTGCCACACATCTTGTGTGACAACATGATTTTACAGCAAAACACAGAGGCTAACCTCTGGGGATGGGACAAACCAGGAACTACCGTAGAGGTTACTACCTCATGGTCGGCACAGAAATATTCTGCCAAGACCGGTAAAGACGGCAAATGGGCGGTTAAAGTACAGACCCCGAAGGCGAGCTACACCCCACTCTCCATCACTTTCGATGATGGTGAAAAGACCACTCTCAACAATGTGCTGGCAGGAGAAGTATGGGTTTGCGCAGGTCAGAGCAACATGGAGATGCCAGTAAAAGGATTCGGCAACTGCCCTGTAGAAGGTTACAACAAGGCGGTGCTCGAAGCCAACCAGTACAAAGGCGTACATTATGTAAAGATTCCTAGCGTAATGAGCAGCAAGCCGTTAGATGATGCCAACTGCGAATGGAAGGAGGTTAATCCGGAAACCGTAGGCGATGCTTCGGCTACAGGATACTTCTTTGCACAGGTAGTAAACAAGGCTCTTGATATTCCTGTAGGTCTGGTCATGACAAACAAGGGCGGAAGCCGTGTAGAAAGCTGGCTCGACCGCGACTACCTGAAGAAGAACACCAAGGAAGACCTCGACTCTGTGAAGATGACCAAGAACCCTAAATTCAAGTGGGACTTCCTCTATCCTCTTCTCTGGGGTAACGGAACTTTCCAACCTATCCTCAACTATAGCGTAAAGGGTATTCTCTTCTATCAGGGATGTTCTAATGTAGGTGACCCTGACGGTCAGTACACCAAGCGTCTTGCCGACCTCGTTGCCCAGTGGCGCAGAGACTTCAAGCAGGGCGAACTGCCTTTCTATTTCGTACAGATAGCACCTTATCATAATGGTGACGTAAATGGCGATTGGGGACCAAGACTCCGCGAACAGCAGTTCAATGCAGCCAAGGTGATTCCAAACAGCGGCATCGTCTGTACCGAAGACCTGGTTTATCCATACGAGGTTGAGCAGATTCATCCATGCCAGAAACAGCCTGTAGGCGAACGCCTTGCACTCCAGGCACTCAGTAAGACTTATGGTATGAAGGGACTCTTCAGCGAGAGCATGACCTTCAAGGAGATGAAGATTGTAGGTGATACTGTAAAGGTGCATTTCGACAACACCTACGGAGCCTATAACCGCTTTGAAGGTATCGAAGGCTTCGAAGTTGCTGGCGAAGATAAGGTATTCCATAAGGCTACAGCCAAGCACTTCTGGCAGGAAGGCAACGATCCTTGGAACGAGTGCGTCATCGTAACCAGTCCTGAGGTAAAGAAGCCAGTAGCCCTTCGCTACTGTTTCCGCAACTTCCAGCTCGGCAATATGGCAAATGCAGGCAACCTGCCTCTCTTCCCATTCCGTACAGACAATTGGTAATTATCAAAATATCATCAGCGGTCGATCTTTGCCTGAATCAAAGACCGGCCGCTTTTCGATTATAACATGATGATAAATCCTTTTCCATAATACATTATACATTAATCATAATATGAGTCACGTATTAGATAAGTTTCAGTTTTGCCCGGTTTGCGGCTCTAACCATTTCGAAATCAACAACATCAAGAGCAAGAAGTGTAAGGACTGCGGATTCTCTTATTACCTCAATCCGAGCAGTGCTACGGTAGCTCTCATACTCAACAGCAAGGAAGAACTCCTGGTAGTAAGGCGGAAGAAAGACCCAGCCAAGGGGGCACTCGATTTGCCAGGCGGTTTCGTCGACATGGATGAAACAGGCGAAGAAGGTATGGCAAGAGAGGTAAAAGAGGAAACCGGACTGGATGCAACCGAGGTAAAGTATCAGTTCAGCTACCCAAATCTTTATCTCTACTCAGGTTTCATGGTTCATACCCTCGACATGTTTTACGAAGTGAAGGTGAAAGACGACACTCATATAGAAGCAATGGACGATGCAGAAGAATCATTCTGGATACCATTGAGCAGGCTCAATCCTGATGAGTTTGCATTCGATTCCATACGCAAGGGGCTCCATCGTTATTTGGAAACAAAATTGGGATAAAAAGGGTTCAACACAGCCAAATATGGCTCCCAAACATTAAAAAAACCAAAAAAAACACCATATAATAAGGTATAAGCAAAAAGTTTACTTACTTTTGCCAACCGAAAAAAAATTGTGTATAAGCTTATGCAAGAAAATTTAGTAATCGTCGAGAGCCCTGCGAAGGCTAAAAAGATCGAAGAATTTTTAGGTAAGGACTATAAAGTTATGTCTTCTTACGGCCATATCCGTGACCTGAAGAAGAAGGAACTTAGTATAAACGAGAAAACCATGGAACCTGATTATGAGATTCCAGAGGAAAAGAAAAAACTCGTTACAGAATTGAAAACGAATGCGAAGAAAGCCAAGAAAATCTGGTTAGCATCCGATGAGGACCGCGAGGGAGAAGCCATCAGCTGGCACCTTTGCGAAGTTCTGGGATTGGATGAGGAGAAGACAAACCGTATTGTCTTCCACGAGATTACCAAACAGGCTATTCTTGACGCAATCAAGAACCCACGCCATCTGGACATGAACCTTGTGAATGCCCAGCAGGCACGTCGTGTACTCGACCGTCTGGTAGGTTTCAAGCTTTCTCCTATCTTGTGGAGAAAGGTTAAACCAGCCCTTTCTGCAGGTCGTGTACAGAGTGTTGCTGTCCGTCTGATAGTAGAACGTGAGCGTGAAATCCAGAAGTTCCAGAGTGTTCCATACTATCGCGTTACCGCTATCTTTGCCCTCATCAGCGACAGCGGCAATGCAACAGAGGTAAAGGCAGAACTGGATCAGCGCTTCAATACCCACGAAGAGGTAGAAGCTTTCCTTGAGAAGTGCAAAGACGCTAAGTTTATGGTTGAATCTGTAACCAAGAAACCTTTAAAGCGCTCTCCTGCACCACCTTTCACAACTTCTACTCTGCAACAGGAAGCTGCGCGCAAGCTTGGTTTTACCGTTGTACAGACCATGATGATTGCCCAGAAACTTTACGAAAGCGGACGCATCACTTACATGCGAACCGATAGCGTAAACCTCTCTACACTCTGTACCAACGCCAGCAAAGACGAGATTATCAGAGAATATGGCAAGGAATACAGCCAGACTCGTGCCTACCACACCAGTTCAAAGGGTGCACAGGAAGCACACGAGGCTATCCGTCCTACCTACATGAACGAACCAACCATCGAAGGAACCGTTCAGGAGAAGCGTCTTTACGAACTCATCTGGAAGCGTACCATCGCATCACAGATGGCTGATGCACAGCTCGAAAAGACAACCATCAGCATCAATATCGGCAACACAAGCGAAAAGTTTGTTGCTACCGGCGAGGTTGTTTCGTTCGATGGTTTCCTCAAGGTTTATCTCGAGTCAACTGATGATGAAGAGCATGCTGAGGATGCATCCCACATTCTTCCTGCCCTGAAAGAAGGCGATGAACTGCAGCGCAGAGAAATCCTTGCTACAGAGAAGTATTCTCTGGCTCCTGCAAGATACACCGAGGCCAGTCTGGTGAAGAAACTGGAAGACCTCGGTATCGGCCGTCCATCTACTTATGCTCCAACCATCAGTACCATCCAGCAGCGTCAATACGTGACCAAGGGTGACAAGACTGGCGAAGAGCGCACATTTACCATAGATTCTCTGAAGGGCATCAAGATAACCCAGAAGTTGAAGAAAGAGATGGCAGGCTCTGAAAAGGGCAAGCTTCTGCCTACTGATATCGGTATCGTGGTAAACGATTTCCTGATGGAGAACTTCCCAAACATCATGAACTATAACTTTACGGCAGACGTAGAGAAGAAGTTTGATGATATTGCAGAAGGAAAGACCGAATGGACCAACTGGATGAAGGATTTCGACAAGGGCTTTGAGCCTGAAGTGAAGGAAGTCCTGGAAGCCCGCAACCAGCACAAAGCCGGCGAGCGCAATCTCGGAAATGATCCAAAGACAGGAAAGCCAGTATTCGTCAAGATTGGCCGTTTTGGACCTGTGGTACAGATTGGTTCTGCAGAAGACAAGGACAAGCCTCAGTTTGCCCAGTTGCCATCAGACAAGAGCATAGAGACCATCACCCTGGAAGAGGCTTTGGAACTCTTCAAGCTGCCAAGAGAACTCGGTGATTATGAAGGCATTACTGTAACAGTTGGATCTGGCCGCTACGGCCCTTACATCCTCCATAACCGCAAGTATGTTTCTATTCCAAAGGAGGATGATCCGCTGACCATCACACTGGATAGAGCCATCGAACTGATCAAGGAAAAGCGCGAAGCCGAAGAGAAGCGCCATCTCAAAGTCTTCGATGAGGACGACAAGATGGAAATTCTCAATGGCAAGTATGGTCCATACATTGCTTACGACGGCAAGAATTACCGCATTCCAAAGGCAAAACATGAGAGTGCAGAGGAGCTTACATACGAGGAGTGTATGGAAATTATCAAGGCTGCTCCAGAACCAAAGACAAGAGGCAGGAAGAAGTGATAAACATGTCTCTTTGACATAGAAACAGAAGAAAATGAAGTCAATCATCATCATAGGATACATGGGCGCCGGCAAGACAACGGTCGGCAAAGCCCTCGCCAAAGACCTTGGCGTTATGTTCTACGATCTCGACTGGTATATCGAGAGCCGAATGCGCAAAACCGTAAAACAGATCTTCGACGAAGTTGGAGAAGAGGGATTTCGCAAGATAGAGCACAATATGCTACACGAAGTGGCAGAGTTTGAAAATGTAGTGGTAAGTTGCGGAGGAGGAACACCATGTTTCTTCGACAATATGGACTACATGAACCAACTTGGCGAAACGTTTTACCTGAAGGCATCTCCTGAGACCCTTCACGCTCATCTGAAGATGGGCAAAGGCGTACGCCCTCTGCTGCTCAACAAAACACCGGAAGAGGTAGACAAGTTTATCCATGAACAGCTGAAACTTCGCGAGCCTTACTACGAGAAGGCAAAACACATCATCGATATCAACGTGATGGACAATTTTGATAAAATCAACGCTATCGTTCGGCAGATCAGAGACCTGCTGAACGTATAGCCGTATCTATAAAGTAATATATAATATAAGGTAACAAACAAAACTGATTTCCAGCAAGCAAGATTAGAAAATGAAGAAATGGACTATTGAAGACTCGAAGGAGCTCTACAACATCTGTGGTTGGGGCACTTCTTACTTTGGCATCAACGACAAGGGTGATGTCTATGTAACTCCATGCAAGGACAACACGCAGATAGACCTGCGCGACATCATGGACGAGTTGGCATTACGCGACATCAACGCTCCCGTACTGCTCCGTTTCCCAGACATCCTCGACAACCGCATCGAGAAGACAGCCAGCTGTTTTCAAAAGGCAAAGGAAGAGTATGGATACAAGGGAGAAAACTTTGTCATCTATCCTATTAAGGTGAACCAGATGCAGCCGGTCGTTGAGGAGATTATCTCTCACGGCAAGAAATTCAACCTCGGACTGGAGGCTGGCTCTAAGCCTGAACTCCACGCCGTCATTGCCGTACAGGCACAGAGCGACTCGCTCATCATCTGCAACGGCTACAAGGACGAGAGTTACATCGAACTTGCCTTGCTGGCTCAGAAGATGGGCAAGCGCATCTTTATCGTGGTAGAAAAGCTCAACGAGCTGGATATCATCGAAAAGGTAGCCAAAAAGCTCAACGTAATGCCCAACATCGGTATCCGCATCAAACTGGCTTCTTCCGGTTCTGGCAAATGGGCTGAAAGCGGTGGCGATGCATCTAAGTTCGGCTTGACCAGCGCAGAACTGCTCACAGCCCTCAAGAAGATAGACGAGATGGGATTCCACGACTGTCTGCGCCTCATCCACTTCCATATCGGAAGTCAGATTACCAAGATTCGCCGCATCCAGACCGCTCTCCGTGAGGCTGCACAGTTCTACATTAGTCTCCACAAGATGGGCTACAATGTAGATTTCGTTGATTGCGGTGGTGGTCTTGGCGTGGATTACGACGGCACCCGTTCTTCCAGCAGCGAGAGTTCCGTAAACTACTCTATCCAGGAGTATGTAAACGATTGTGTCTATACATTCGTAGATGCAGCCAACAAGAATAATATCGAGCATCCTAACCTCATCACCGAGAGTGGCCGTTCGCTCTCTGCCCACCACTCCGTATTGGTGATTGATGTCTTGGAGACGGCTTCCCTGCCGGAAATGCCAGAGGAGTTTGAGGCAAAGGAAACCGACCACCAGCTGGTTAAGGACCTCTATGAGATATGGGACAACCTGAATCCTCGCAACATGCTGGAAGACTGGCACGATGCTGAGCAGATTCGCGACGAGGCATTGCAGCTCTTCTCTCACGGCATCGTAGATCTGAAGACCCGTGCAGAGATTGAGGCAATGTACTGGAGTGTGTGCCACGAGATCAACAGTCTTGCCAAGCACATGAAGCATGTACCTGAGGAGCTCAGAGGATTGGACAAGATTCTTGCCGACAAGTATTTCTGCAACTTCTCTCTGTTCCAGAGCCTGCCAGACAGTTGGGCTATCGACCAGCTCTTCCCTATCATGCCTATCCAGCGTCTGAACGAGCGTCCTACCCGTAACGCTACCTTGCAGGACATCACCTGCGACAGCGATGGAAAGATTGCCAACTTCGTTACCGACGGACATATCGGCAACGTTCTTCCTCTTCATCCATTGAAGAAGAACGAGCCATATTATCTCGGTGTATTCCTCGTTGGTGCCTACCAGGAGATTCTGGGCGACATGCACAATCTCTTCGGCGACACCAATGCTGCCCACATCTCAGTAAAGGACGGCAAATATTGCATCGACCAGATATTCGATGGCGAGACCGTAGAGGAGGTATTGGATTACGTACAGTACAATCCGAAGAAGCTCGTCCGCCAGTTGGAGCAGTGGGTAACCAAGAGTGTGAAGGAAGGCAAGATTTCGCTCGATGAAGGCAAGGAATTCTTGGGCACTTATCGCAATGGTCTCTTCGGATACACTTATCTTCAATAAGAATTAACAGTTGATAGTTAATAGTTTACAGCAAGATTGCCCTATAAACTATTAACTATAAACTATAAACTAAACTTAAAGATGGAAAAAGTAACAGTAGTAAAGGTAGGCGGTGCCATCGTTGAAGACAGCGAGCAGCTGGCACAGCTCTTGAAGGATTTCGCAGCCATTCCTGGCAAGAAAGTATTGGTACATGGCGGTGGCCGCCGTGCCACTAAAGTAGCCGCAGCCCTCGGCATCGAGAGCAAGATGGTGAACGGCCGCCGTATCACCGATGCAGACATGCTGGAAGTGGTAACAATGGTTTATGGCGGTCTGGTCAACAAGAACCTGGTTGCCAAGCTCCAGGCTAACGGCGTGAATGCTCTCGGTCTGACCGGTGCTGATATGGACGTAATCCACAGTCACAAGCGTCCGTTGAAGGACGGTATCGACTTCGGATTCGTGGGCGATGTAGAGCGTGCCAACGGCAAGATGCTCCAGACCCTGATTAATGAAGGCATTACTCCAGTGATGGCTCCATTGACCCATGACGGCAAGGGCAATATCCTCAACACCAATGCCGACACCATAGCCAGCGAGACTGCCAAGGCTCTGGCTCCTTACTACGATGTGACATTGATATATAGTTTTGAAAAGAAAGGCGTGCTCAGTAATCCTGAGGATGACGACAGCGTGATTCCAGTGATTACCCATGCCGATTTTGAGAGATATAAAACAGATGGTACCGTGGCAGGCGGCATGATTCCTAAGTTGGAGAATGCCCTTGCAGCCATTGATGCTGGTGTGAAAGAGGTGATTATCACCCTTGCTACCGCCATCGACGGAAAGCACGGAACGGTGATTAAGTGAAGAGTGAAGAGTGAAGAATTCATCACCTTTTTTCTTAACAAGAGTTAAAAATAGAAATAATTCAAGATTGGTTGTAACTTTCTTATAACATAGTCGTCATTAATTATAGAGGGATGAAAAAAATCAGTTTCCAGAACGATGTTTTGCCGCTGAAGAACAAACTCTTCAGGCTGGCCCTTCGCATTACTCTCAACCGGGAGGAAGCGGAAGACGTTGTGCAGGATACGCTGATTAAAGTCTGGAACGCCCGCGACAGATGGCAGGAGCTTGACTCCATCGAGGCATACAGCCTCACCATCGCTCGCAACCTCTCGCTCGACCGCATCAAGAAGATGGAAAATCAGAATGATTCGCTGGAAGAGCAGAATACAGAAAGGTTAGACGAAAACACTTCTACCCCCTCAGAAAGGATGATTCAGAAAGACAAACTGGACATCGTAAGGAATATTATCGACGAGTTGCCTGAAAAGCAGCGCAGCTGTCTGCAGCTTCGAGACATCGAAGGAAAATCCTACAAGGAGATAGCAGACATCCTCTGCATCACGGAAGACCAGGTCAAGGTGAACATCTTCAGGGCTCGTCAAACAGTCAAACAAAGATTTCAACAATTCGACAGATATGGATTATAAGTACATCAACCAACTTTTGGATCGCTACTGGAAGGGCGAGACTTCTCTCGAAGAAGAGGAGATTCTCCGTGCATTCTTCAGCCAGGACGAGTTGCCTGCCGAGCTGAAGCCATACCAAGCGCTCTTCTCTTACGAGATGGGCGAGGCTAAGCAAGAGGCGCTGGGTGATGACTTCGACCAGAAGATGATGGCGATGATTGAGGATGAATACACCAAGAAGCCTAACAAGGCGAAGGTGGTTTCATTGACAGAGCGCCTGAAGCCTCTCTTCAAGGCTGCTGCCGTGGTAGCTATCATCCTGACATTGGGCAATGCAGTTCAGGTTCCTTTCCAGAGCAATGGCAATGATTCTGTTGAAAACGTAGGATACATCAAGAGTGGCAAGGGCGTGTCCGTAGCCATGGGAGATTCTGCTTCGGTTGATTCTATGCAACGCACAGGCATTGATCAGGTAAGCACTCCAACAACGTCTCCAACGTTATTAAAGTAGATTATTTCTATGCTTTCTCTATAAAAAATCATGTTTAGTAAAACAATTCTGAAGCTGTGAAGTTTCAATTCTCTCAAATTTTTCATAACATACTAACGTAATAGGGCTGCCAGGATGTACTGGCAGCCCTTACTTATTTTATATTCTTGTACACAAGCGTATGATAAAGGATACACAAGTGGCTCAATTTATCGCCACTGCGAGGCTTCATTTAAGCCTTCTGCCGGTCATCATAGATGACTCTTGCCTGCCTTCATATAAGGCTCCTGGCTAGCTTAAGAAGGAGGACTTGAAAGGGTGGTTTTCCTAATGGGGGTTAACAGAGTTAACAGTTAACAGCCCAAAATGCCTACTTTCCCCCCACTCACATATAATAATAAGTATATATATTTATATATAATATAAGGTATGGGAGAGGGGGAGGATGCAAAAAACAGCTGTTAACTGTTAACCTGTTAACCCTTTGCCCCTTTTGTTAAAAGTCGTAACTCATAGTTTTCTCCTCCAGAACTCACCGTTTCTCGGGGCAGAAGTCATCGTTTTCTTCTTGGGAATACATCGCCTACCGGATGGAAATCCTTGCTTTTCTTTACAAATTCATGCTAAAAAAATAACACGGACAAATTGAATTTGTCCGGACAAATTGTCCGGCGGCTTATAAATCTCTGATTATTTGACAGTTACAAACTTCCGGACAAACAAGCCGGACAAATTCAATTTGTCCGTGTTATTTTTTTCTGGCGGAATCAGCCATTTTTGTTTATTGCCAATAAATAAATCTGCAGCTTTTTATTTATTGGCAATAAACAAATCGAATATAAGTTCTATCATCAAAGCTTTTATTGCCCTCTACGATGCCCTTGGTGGCGATAAAGGAATGGATGTTCTGAGGGTCGTTGGCAATCTGCTCTGCCAATGCAGTCTCACTCGCTGCCAAGGTTGGCTTCAGAAACGGATAGCCATCGCTCGCCAAGACTATCTCGGAGGAAGAGACAGAAATTGTACCTGATGCAGAAGCGGAGTCAGAGCAAGGGACAGAATCTGATGCTGGAACAGAATCCTGAACAGAACTGGAATCTGAAACCGAAACAACCTTCACTCCCTCCCGATAAACCGGGAATCCATCAATAACCGTATAGGTCTGGTTCTGCCCGGAAAGCATCGCCTTGATAAGCAAAGGCTCTATCTGCTTTCTAGCCTCAGCAGGCGAAAGCCCCTGCGCTATCAGTTCTACTCGTTTCCGGGCAATCTTCTCCTCATAAGGCTTGCCGTTCTCATAAAGCTTTCCATCGATGATTGCCTGGCAATCGCCCACCATCCAGACTTCATTCCTTGTCCGGCTATA
>JAJWOH010000089.1:0-3173 GCA_021635485.1 Segatella copri
TTGTTTAACAAATTGAGAGTGCGTCATAAGTCACATCCAATACGCCCTGGGCTAGGAGCTTTTGGGCCTTCAGCCCGTCCTCGGCTGCAATTATCTAGACTTACGACACACTCTCCTATTTTTTGTCTACATTTTTCACACTTCGAAAACAAGCTAGACGTAAGAAAAATATCATTTCCCCATAGGCGTTAGAAAAAGCCAGAACGCCAAACGGAATTTTCTTCTTTTTACCTTTTAAAGCCTCTTTTTACTTTTTTACCTTTTTACTTTTTTACCTTTTTACAGCCCCTCTTATCACAAACCAGGCATGAACTGCCAGGGTGGGAAGAAGGCCGTAATGGGTGCGCATCACCTGGAAACGCTCCTTCAGGGAGGCTTTGTGGTTCTGCGTGGTCATGCCACCATCCAGAAAATAGGTGAGGACGGCATGGACATTGCGCAACGGCAACTTGCGGCGCGCTGACTCTCGCATGATGCGGATACACCAGTCTACATCTGCCGAATAACGGTAGTGCAGATCGTAATGAATCTCACGGGCTATGTCTGTGCGGGCATAAAACGACTGGTGACATACCAGCATGCCCCAGATGAATGAACGCCACGTGAGCTTCTTAGGCGGAGCCAGGCGGCGGTGACGCAGGAAATAACCCATCTCGTTCACGATGTCGGTATCGCCGTAAAGTACGCCGGGCAGTACTTCACCCTCGCCTACGCAGCCTTCTACATACTCCAGCGTATCGTCGGTAGGAAAGGTGTCGCCGGCATTCATAAACACCAGGTAATCGCCCGTAGCACGGTCGATACTCTTGTTCATGGCATCATAAAGTCCCTTGTCGGGCTCTGATACGACCACGATTTCGTGCGAGCTCTCGCCTACTGCATTGCGGTGCTGGTATGCCTTGACCAGCTGGAGGGTGCGGTCGCGGGAACCGCCATCCATGATGATATGCTCGATGTTGCAGTAGGTCTGGCGCTGCACGCTGTCGAGGGTACGCTGCAACTCCTTCTCGGCATTGAACGTACAGGTTACGACGGTGAACTTAATCATAACTTATAGTTTTTGTAGGCCATCGCCTCGTTATAAACTTCAATATATTTCAATGCCACAGCATGCTGCGAATAGTTCTGTGCTACCTTCTGCAGACATGCCTGCTTCAGCGCCGCTCTGTCGGCCTCTTCGAGCACCCAGTGGATGCCACTCGCCAGGTCTTCGGTATCGCGGTAGTTGGCCACATAGCCGTTCTGCTGATGGTCTATCATCTCCGGTATACCTCCTACCCTGAAACCGATGCTCGGCACGCCGCACGCCATCGACTCCATGATGGTGTTAGGAAGGTTATCTTCGAGCGATGGCAGCACGAAGGCATCTGCCGAATTGTAGATTGCCACAATCTGCTTCTCATCGCTGACATAGCCGAGCGAATAGGACGGCAAGGTGAGGTTTACTTCCTCTGAATGGCCGCCCAGGATGGCGATGGCGGTATTCTCCTTCATCTCGGGATAGCGCGCTACCAGCCGGTCGATGGCTTCGATAAAATAACGCATGCCCTTGCGCTCGTCGGTTACGCGCTGGGATACGAAGAGGATGATATGCTTATCGGCTGGCAGACCGGCACGCAGACGCGCCTCTGCCTGATCCTGCGGACAGAACACATGGGTATCTATCGGATTCGGGATGTTGGTGATGCGCTGACCTACGAAGAGACCGCTGCCCTTTGCCTGCCGTTCGAGCCAACGGCTACAGGTGACGAAGGAGATGGCGCCGCGATGGTAGAGTTCCTTCTTGCGGCGGAATATCTTGGCTGAAAGGTCGTTCTTGCTGCCTTTATTGGGGAGAAGCGGACAGTTGCCGCAGGCGGATGCATAGCGGTTGCAGCCGCGGGCATAATGGCAGATGCCGGTAGCCGGCCAGAGATCGTGCATGGTCCATACCACCGGTTTGCCGCTGCGGATTATCTTGCGGATGTTCTTGAGTGAGAGCATGCCCTGGTTGATCCAGGAGAGATGGATGACATCTGCCTCCTGAAACTCACGGAGCTTGGTGATATCGGTACCCGATGTTGCCATGTCTACCTCCCAGAGGCGCTGGCGGGAGAAATGGAGATGCCAGAATATGCACCAACGCTCCCAGAGGAAGTTCCACTGCAACTTGAGCGAACGGGGCAGACTGACCACGGTGATGTCTTCTGTCTCCTTATCGCGTACCAACATCTTTGCCTTAACGCCATTGTTGTTAAGGGCATCCATCAGGCGGTTGGCAGCTACAGCCGCTCCGCCTGTCTTTTCACTTGTATTTACTATGAGTACTCTCATCTGCGTATATTTTTGATACCGCAAAAAGCTGCGTATATTGATTGATACTGCAAAGATAGCACAAATCGGAGACAAAACAAAATAAAAAGGCATGTTTTTTTCGAGGAAATCGGAAAAGAGGAACGGAAGGGGGAGAAAGGGGCATAAAAAAAACATACCACAACTCTCACCGAGCTGTGGCATGCAATATGTTTAACTTAAAAAATCTAATCAAAATAGTCTCACGACTTTCTCAATTATCGGTTAAACAATCTACCTTAAAACCTAATAACTAAAAACCTAAATCTATTACTACTAACCTAAACAATCTATTAACCTTTTGACGCTGCAAAATTACTACTATTTCGGCTATCCACCAAATATTTCGCCAAGAAAGTATGATGTTTTTGCATTTTTTTGATATAAATCAAACAAAACGCAACAAAAAATACGGAAATTAACAACTTTCTGACACTTTGCAGGTTTATAAAGCTTTTGCCCTTACAGGGCGTGCTGCTTGCGTTCTATCCTTTCTGGATAAGAACGGTGGCATAGGCGGAGATACCCTCCATTCTGCCCGTGAATCCGAGTTTCTCGGTGGTTGTTGCCTTGATGGATATCTGGTCTTCGTCTACCCCCATCACCTCTGCCAGACAGGCTTTCATGGCTGGCACATGCGGGTTGAGTTTAGGGCGTTCGGCACAGACTGTGGCATCGATATTGCCCAGTGTATAGCCCTTGGTAGCTATCAGTTCCATCGTTTTGCGGAGCAGAATCTTAGAATCCACATTCAGTGTCTCTGCTGCAGTATCCGGGAAATGATATCCGATATCACGCATGTTGGCGGCGCCCAGCAGGGCATCGCAAATGGCATGTATCAG
>JAJWOH010000089.1:3273-14700 GCA_021635485.1 Segatella copri
CGATATCACGCATGTTGGCGGCGCCCAGCAGGGCATCGCAAATGGCATGTATCAGTACATCGGCATCGCTGTGGCCCAGCAATCCCAATTCATAATCTATCTTGATTCCTCCCAGCCACAAGTCGCGGTCAGCCACCAACTTGTGGACATCATATCCAAATCCTACACGTATATTCATCACTTTAAATTAATTGAATGTTGAATGTTGAATGTTGAATGTTGAATTTTTGCCTAACGGACTCAAGGGCGCTAGCCTAATTCAACATTCAACATTCAACATTCAACACTATTCATTCAACACTCAACACTCAACATTATCTCTTAAAGAGGTCCTTCAGTCCATCCATATCAAACGACAGGGTGAAGCGGAGGGTCTGGTCGAGCGGGTTGCTCTTGGCGGTAGCCACCACATAGGCAGCATCGAGCGAAAAGACATTCATTTTGAAACCGGCACCCACGGTGAAGTACTTGCGGTTACCCTTGCTCTGACTCTCGTGATGATAACCGGCACGGAGCGCAAACTTATCATTGTATACATACTCGGCACCCAATCCGTAGTTGATTTCCTCCAGCTCTTCCTTGAAACCGCCAGGGGCATCGCTGAAACTCTTGAAGATACCGCTGATGCCCGAAATATCATCATACTCACGATGCACACGGTCTTCATATTCTGAATTGTCCTCACCCTCTTCCTGCTTCGGAACGGTAGGCACCAGATACTTGTTGGCATCGGCTGCCAGGGTAACGCGGTTGTATTCGTCGATAGGAATCATCAGCGAAGCACCCAGACGCATGTTGGCTGGCAGGAACTCGCCATACTCCTTGCCACTGAAGGTAATCTTACTACCGATGTTAGAAATATTCAACCCCAAACCCAACTGGCATTCGCGCTGGCCGATGACCACATAGTTCTGGTAATAGGCAGCAATATCGGCTGCGAAAGCGGAGGCTGGCGAATTATCTTCGGTATAATCGAAGCGCATATCGGAATAGATCCAGCGGATGGCGGCAGCAAGAGAGAACTTCTCGCTGAGCATCAGAGAATAAGCCACATCGACCGACATCTCGTAAGGATTGATGGTCATACCCGTGCCACTCTCGGCACCCTCTTTGCTGGTAAACACTTCACCCATATTGAAATAGCGGAGCGATGCCGATACGGCGCTGTAATCACCAATGCGGTAATAGCCAGAGAGATAAGCAAGATTCATATCATTGACCAGCGAACGCAGCCAAGGGGTGAAACTGAGCGAAACACCGGCACGCGAAATGGTGAAAGGATATTTTGCCGGATTCCAGTACTGGGAATTGACATCAGGGTCGGTAGCCGCACCGATATCTCCCAAACCGCCACCACGGGCATCAGGAGCTATAGTCTGTGAAATGACTGCATAGTTCACAGGATTGAAGAGGTCTTTCTTATCCTGCGCCTTCACTTCTGATGCCATCAGAGCGAGACATCCCAAGATGAATATCTTATAGATTCTTTTCATTGCCATTGTAAATATATTTTTTATTTGATGATGATAAGTTTCTTGACTTTAGAGGTGTAGCTGCTGCCATCGCTTGCCACCTTGACGCGATAGAGATATACGCCGGTGCCCAGAGGGGTGCCGCTATCGGAGGTGAGGTCCCAGCTTACGGTATAGCTGCCCGAGGTAGGTACACCGCTTTCGGAATGGCGCCAGTGCTGTCTGCCCGACGAATCGAACACTTCTACCACCACGTCCATATCGCTCTCTGTGCGGTCGTGACTGATGATGAAGGTGGTGGAGGTCTTAGCCGGATTGGCGGTTACGCCCACATCGAAGAGCGCCGGACTCAGTGCCTTCACCACATTGAAACGGAGCTTCACCGTAGAACTGTTGTTCTGGATATCCCAGGCTCGGAAGGTGAGTTCGTGCTTGCCCGGTTCCAGTTGCGGTATGCTGTAATAGGTAGAACCGCTGGTATAGGTTCCGAAATCGTAGGTGAAATTGCTGTTCAGCACGTAGGTCTTCGACATGTCGCCATCTATCACCAGCTGCAGGTCGTGACCGATACCGCTTCCGGCAGCATTGATTCCGTCCTTATCGGTTATCTTTGCCACAAAGAACGGAGTGGTGTTGACTTTGCCGCCATCTACGAAGGAAGGCGAATTGAGATAGCAGTAGATGGAAGGACCGATGGAATCGTTCTTCTGCTCCTCGCTCTCGCCTACCGTAAACTGCTCGCTGGAGCCGTGGGCGGAGAGGGTCTTGGCGGTATTCACCGCATAGAGGTTGACCAGACCGCTCTGGTTGGAATAATTGATATCCAGCGGAACGGCAAAGGAGAAGGTAAACTTGCCGCCTCTTACGCTATCGGTGCCCTGATACAGGGTCTTGGTTCTGTCTTTGTATTCGAAAGCCTTCTCAGCGCCATCCTTGCCGGTATCGTTCAGGCGACAGGTAACCGTCTCCTTGGAATCTCTTACGGTAGCGGTGATGACGCCCCGGAAGTCGTCTGCTCCCTCAATATGACCTGCCATGCGGGCGATAGAGCCTGCCTTCAGCATCGGCAGGGTTGCGGCGCCGGCAACAGGTATGCCGTTGATGGAATCTACAACTATCTGATGCATAGGCAGATTGAGCGAAAGTGCCGGGTCGCCCAAGAGGGAATAGTTGAGATGGTTCACGGTGACATCGGTGCCGGAGGTTGGTCCGGTTCCGGTTACCAGGTCGTTCTGCGCCAACCGGTGTGCCTCGCCTATCGTGATTGGCTTGCCGTTAACCAGACTGAGCACTCTGTAGATGAAGGCGCGGTTGATATGTCTGTTATACTGGGCGTAAACGGTACGGGTGGTGCCATAGAAGGCTACTGCGCCACCTTTATCATTGAGCAGCGCTGATTCGCCGATATTGGCTTCGAGACCGTCGAACGGCATGATATCGCAGGAGGCGGTTACCCAGAGCGACAGGTTGGTATTGCGGAAATTGGTAAAATCGGTGAGTTTCAGAACCGATTCGCTCGACATCTGGGTAGGATCGCCATGTCCGGCATAATCCATGATGAGGGCTCCCGCCGCCTGCTGCTGTTTGATGATTTTAGCAGCCTCAGGATAGGTATTGCCCGAAGAGGAGGTTTCGCGGGTATAAGCATCCCACATCACCTTCTTGACGAGATAGGCGGGATAGGTGGTGAGCACATCATTTGCCACCTCATCGGCATCCTTCATGTGGATGTTTTCGTTTCCGTCATCGCCCATAAACATCAGGGTGTTCTGCCAGGCACCTACATTGGCATTCTGAGCATAACTGATGGTCTTGTCTACCAGCACCTTGGCTTCTTCTGCATAAGTTACCGGGAAGCGGCCTACGGCTACATCCTGCAGCTCACGGTTAGGATACAGTCCGGCTCCCTCACCAAGCATGCCGAACCAACTGTCGCTGACGAAGCAGGAAACGGCACTGAAGGAGTTTTCACTCTCAAAGCACAGCAGATAATCGTCAGGATTCAGGATTCTGCAACCGGAGGTAAGCATGCGGTTATCCCATACGCAGTCGCCGAAGAGCAGGAGGTATTTTGGCATGTCAGCCTCGCTCTGCGCCTTATCAGAAAGCATGCGCAGGTAGCGGCGGTAGGCGTTGGCATCGGGGGTACCGCTAGAAAATTCGTTATAGAGTTCATCGGCAGGCACAATGGTAACGCGCAGTCCGTCGTGCTGTTCATGAAATTCTTTCAGCCGCTGTGCCTGTTTCAGCAGTTTCTGTGAGGTCGGGATGATGATGACCATATCGGCTGCTCCATCGGCATGATGATCCTGGTTGGTAATGCCGTAGACATACTGGGCAGCCGGAATCTTTCCACCGGCGGCAAGGTTGGCAGCGGTAAAGGCACAGCTTCGAGGCTTTTCCCACGTTACGGAGATATAATCGAGGCGGATGGAAGCGCCCGACAAGACCTTGACGGAGATGGTATCCTTATCCTGGAAATCGGAATCGGGATAGGTGACAACCCGCTCTGTAGCCTTGATGTATGCAGTTTCCTCCGTAGGATTGTCATTCATGAGAGAAAGGGTGATTTCGCCCAAAGCCTTGCCATTCTTCAGTATCTGAGCCTTGCTGTCTGTGGCAGTAGTCAGGGCTACGGAGAGTTTGCCTATCGCAGAACCGGTGGTATTCGTAATCACCACTTTCTTCTCATCGCCCACCTTCAGTTCTTCTGCATCGAAGAGGTTTCTGCCGCCATGATAGTAGCTGTAACCATCTGACTCATAGAGGGAATGGTAATCGTAAGGCTGCGGATAATGGGAAGAGACAAAGGTGGCTGAATCCTGCACCAGAGGCTCTCCATCGGTCTGGGTAATAAAATAGTAGCCGTAATCAGAATAAGGATTACGGATGCGCTGGAGGGCGGTTTCTGACTTCCAGGATACCGGTCCCTGGGCATAGAAATAATGCTTGCCGTCAACGATGCACTGGGGAACTTCCTGAAGATCGTCGGTAGCCTGCAGATCACTCGCCAGAAGGGCTTCGTTCTGAAGATTGCCGCCATAGCCGTAAATCTTCACCTTGCTGATATCGGAGAAGCCTGCCTGGCGCACTACCTGTTCGGTAAGCTGATGGAAACCGGTTTCGCTGACTCTAATCTTCGCCCATCTGCCTGAGGCCAGAACGGAATGGTCAGCATAGAGGGAAGAGGCTGAGCGCAAAGCATCAGAAGAAGTGAAGGCTGATACTTTGCCCTTAGCCAGCAGAGAAGCCCGACTGCTACGCTCGGAGCGCTTCAGAGGACGGGCATCTACCTGGAGCATGAAACTTACCAGCAGCTGATGACGGTTGTTGCGGAATACGACAGGACTGAAATCTATCTGGAGAACGCCCTGCTTACGGCATTCGGTAACCCGCTGCTGAGGAAATACCTGCTCAGGAGGAACTGCACCCGACAGGCGGTTGTAATTGGCGATGTCGGAGGCAGTCATATCGATATACTCGCCATATTTCAGGCTAACGGTATATACAGAATCACGGTATGCACCGGTCAAAGGAATGGAATACACGAAACGGGGCAACACGGAATCTACTCTGACTTCTGAAGAGGTCAGATTGAAGAATCGCTGTGCCTGAGCAGGAGCCACCAGCATGAGCAGACATGCCAGCAGCATGTATTTCCAAACCTTTGTTGTGTTCATATCGATATATTGCTTGCAATATTGTTTATTTACAGTGAAAATCGAGCACCTTCCTGTCTTCGAGATAGCCTACGAGATGGTCGTCGATGTTGACAGGACCACAGCCTGTAGGACATCCGGTATAGAGCAGGTCGCCCGTCTTGAGCGTGAAGTACTGACTGATGTAGGAGATGATTTCATCTACCTTGTAGAGCATATCACTCGTGCAGCCTTCCTGTACGGTCTTGTCGTTGAGGTCGAGGCGGAAATGCAGTGCCTGGATATCGCGGAACTTCTGGATATCAACCCATTCGCCGATAACCGCAGAACCATCAAATCCCTTGGCGAGTTCCCAAGGCTGTCCAGCCTCACGCAGCTTCTTCTGCATCTCGCGTGCCGTAAAGTCGATACCTACGGTTACTGCATCGTAATAGCGGTGGGCAAAACGCTGCGGAATGGTCTTTCCCAACTTGGATATTCTGACCACCACTTCGGTTTCGTACTCTATTCTTCCCAGATGATCAGGGATGAAGAAAGGCTTGCCGTTATTGAGCAAAGCAGAATCAGCCTTGGTAAAAATGACAGGACGCTCTGGTTTAGATAACGTACCATGCAGCGATTTATTGTGTTCGGTATAGTTCATACCGATGGCAAATATCTTCATAACATCAATTTTTTATAAAAAAGAAATGGGAGTTAGAAGTAAAGCAGAGCTTTAACTTCATAACTCCCGGTATTCTAATTTAACTATAAGTCAAATTAATGCTTGCTTTTGAGTAATGATTACTCAGCAGCAAGAGTAAAGCGCTGGTAAGCAGTGATCTTGAGATCCTTGCTCTGAGAAGCGAGGTACTGAGCAACAGTCTGCTTGTCACCATCACCGAACTGGAACTCCTGGTCAACGAGGCAGTTCTCCTTGAAGAACTTAGCCAGGCGACCATTAGCAATGTTCTGGATCATAGTAGGGTTCAAAGTAGCAGCCTTCTCCTCACCAACAGTCTTCTTGATGTTGCGAGCCTCTTCAGCCTGCTCAGGTGTCAACCAACCCTTCTTAGTGTTGCTCTCGATGTGCTCCTCAGAGTCAACGTGAGCTGGGTTGATGCCAGCCTTCTTCAAAGCAGCGTTAACAGCCTTCTCTACGAGCTCTTCCTTAGTCTTAGCAACAGCAACCTCGAGCTCAGTCTTCTTAGTCTCCTCAGAAACAGAAGACTCGTCGAGAGCTACAGGGCGCATAGCAGCAACCTGCATAGCTACCTTGTGACCAGCCTCCTCGTTGTTCTCGTTGAGCTGAACCATAGTACACAAAGTGTGCTTGTTCATGTGGTCGTAAACCTCGATGTTGTCACCCTCGAGAACACAATAGCCGTCGAGCTCCATCTTCTCGCCAGTGATACCAGAGCGCTGTGTAACAGCAGCCTGAGCATCAGCATCGCCAACCTTCAAAGTCTTCACCTCGTCGAGAGTGTGAGCCTTGGCAGCGATAGCAGCGTCGAGGATGTCAGATGTCAACTTGATGAAGTCAGCACCGTTAGCTACGAAGTCAGTCTCGCACTTGAGAGCGATGATAGCAGCGAAATCGTTAACCTTCTTAACGAGAACGCAACCATTAGAAGTCTCACGGTCAGAACGCTTAGCAGCGATAGCGAGACCACGCTCACGGAGCAACTCCTTTGCCTTATCGAAATCACCTTCAGCCTCTGTGAGTGCCTTCTTAACGTCAGCAAGACCAGCACCAGTCATAGCGCGAAGTTTCTTGATATCTTCAATTGAAACAGCCATAATAATATTTTTATATTAAAAAGTTAATAATAATCTTTGCTTAAAAGCTACTAAAGCCATCGAATCATAAACAGAATCAATGGCTTCAGTATATATTTCTTTGCCTAATTACTCAGCCTCGTCCTTGCGGGCAGCCTTCTTCTTAGGCTGGTCCTTCTGCTCAGCAGCAGCCTTGTCGTCAGCCTTCTCAGCCTTGCGCTCCTCAAGAGCCTCAGCGATAGCACCGCAAACTGCAGTAAGGATAGCATCTACAGAATCCTTAGCATCGTCGTTAGCTGGGATAACGTAATCAACATTCTTAGGATCAGAGTTGGTATCTACGATACCGAACACTGGAATACCAAGACGGTTAGCCTCCTTAACAGCGATGTGCTCCTTCATTACGTCAACAACGAAGAGGGCTACTGGGAGACGGGCCATATCTGCGATAGAACCGAGGTTCTTCTCCAACTTAGCACGCTGGCGGCTTACCTGAAGCAACTCGCGCTTAGAGAGGTTAGAGAATGTACCATCGTTCAACAGACGATCGATGTTTGTCATTTTCTTAACTGCCTTACGGATTGTAGGGAAGTTGGTGAGCATACCACCAGCCCAACGCTCGTTTACGTATGGCATATTGATAGAAGCTGCCTTCTCAGCAACTACGTCCTTAGCTTGTTTTTTAGTAGCGACAAACAGGATCTTTCTACCTGTCTTGGCAATTGTCTTGAGAGCCTCAGCAGCCTCGTCGATCTTAGCGACAGTCTTGTTGAGGTCGATAATATGAATACCGTTACGCTCCATGAAGATGTAAGGAGCCATTGCTGGATTCCACTTGCGACGGAGGTGTCCGAAGTGGCAACCTGCCTGAAGTAACTGGTCAAAATTTGTTCTTGACATTGTTTTTTCTTTTTTAATTGTGTTTACTTTCTTTTTGAATCTAATGTTAGATCAGTCGATGAGTAGTCCCCGATTAATGGAATCTCACCGATTTAGATACTAAACTTTTTAGCTCAGCTATATATAATCTGTATATATAAATAAAATATGTATAAGATTAACGCTTGCTGAACTGGAAGCGACGACGAGCCTTTGGCTGACCTGGCTTCTTACGCTCAACAGCACGTGAGTCACGTGTCATGAAGCCTGCATCCTTCAAAGCCTTCTTATCGTTAGCGTCGATCTTAACGAGTGCGCGAGCGATAGCGAGGCGGAGAGCCTGGCTCTGACCGGTGAAACCACCACCGTCGAGGTTTGCCTTAATATCATACTTACCCTCAGCTTCGAGCAACTGCAATGGCTGCTTTACTACATAGCGAAGGATTGCTGATGGGAAATATGTCTCAATATCTTTCTTGTTGATTGTGATCTTACCGGTACCCTCTGTGAGGTATACACGAGCTACAGCGCTCTTACGGCGACCAATTGCATTAATTACTTCCATTCTACCTTAATTATTTATACTGGTTAATATCAATAGCCTTTGGCTGCTGTGCCTCGTGCTTGTGCTCTGTGCCATCGTAAATGAAGAGGTTGTCCATCAAAGAACGACCGAGAGGGCCCTTTGGCAACATACCCTTGATAGCGTGACGGAGGATCTTGTCCATTCCATCAGGACGCTTGCGCAACTCTGCTGGAGTGTTGAAGCGCTGACCACCTGGATAACCAGTGTAACGAGTGTAAACCTTATCTGTTTCCTTCTTACCAGTGAAAACTACCTTAGCGGCATTGATAATGATTACGTTGTCACCACAATCTACGTGTGGAGTGAAAGTTGGCTTGTACTTTCCGCGGAGCAATTTAGCAACCTTAGAGCAGAGGCGACCTACAACCTGGTCGGTAGCGTCGATTACGACCCACTCTTTCTTAGCTGTTTCCTTGTTTACGGAAATAGTCTTGTAACTTAATGTGTCCATTTTAAAATTTAAATTTACTACTAAAAAACGTTTTAATCTTTTTTACTCACTATTCAGACAGGTGATTCACTAACCACATACCCCGGCCACAGGGCATGCTATTAACACACCATATCTTGGGGACTCTAAGTGTATCCCCGAAATAATCGGACTGCAAAATTACACATTTTTATTTGATTATGTGTAGGTTACGAGTTTTAACCCCAAACTTTTATGAATATTTAACTTAGTTTGTACTTTTCTGCTCAGGATAAGCAAAAAAAGAGTGCATTGTTAACGGCAATGCACTCTTTTTTATTATATCAATTCCTAATCCAGGAAATATTATCGGATGAACAGCAGCTCACGATACTTTGGCAATGTCCAAAGTTCATCGGCTACGAGAAGCTCGAGCTTGTCTATCTGATAACGGATTTCCTCCATCTTTGGAGCTACCGTGTCGTGATATGCTACTGCCTTCTCGCGCTCACACTCTATCTTGTTGGCTACCTTGCGGGCATCTACCAATGCCTCTACACCACGCTCTATTGCCTCGGTGCGCTCGGCTATCTCACGGATAATCTTCACGTTGCGGGCAGTCAGCTTCTTGCCTTCCTCGCCACCGAAGATGTGAATCATGCCCTCTACGTTCTTTGCCAGACGGCTCTGATAGTGGGTAGCCACAGGGATGATGTGGTTCATGCTCAGGTCGCCCATCACACGAGCCTCAATCTGAATCTTCTTGGTATAGGTCTCCCACTTCACCTCGTTGCGCGCCTTCAACTCGCTCTCGCTCATCACGTTGGTCTTGGCAAACATCTCGATGCTTTCCTTGTCCAGATAACGGTCGAAGACCACTGGGCAGGATGCCTCGCAGTCCAAGCCTCGCTTCTGAGCCTCTTCCTTCCACTCATCAGAATAGCCGTTGCCGTCGAAGCGGATAGGCTTGCAGGTCTTGATATCCTCGCGTACAATATCTATAATAGCCGATGTCTGGTCCTCGCCCTTTGCTATCAAGGCATCAACACGAGTCTTGAAGTTTTCGAGAGCCTCAGCTACGGCAGCATTCAGTACGATGAGAGATGACGCACAGTTGGCCTCTGAACCTACGGCACGGAACTCGAAACGATTTCCGGTGAAGGCGAATGGAGAGGTACGGTTGCGGTCGGTGTTATCGATCATCAGCTCCGGAATCTCAGGGATATCCAGCTCCATACCCTTCTTGCCAGCCAGGGCAAAGAGTTCTTCCTTGTCTGCCTTCTCGATATGGTCGAGCAGGTCGGTGAGCTGCTTGCCGAGGAATGAAGAGATGATGGCTGGTGGTGCCTCGTTGGCTCCCAGACGATGCGCATTGGTAGCGCTCATGATAGAAGCCTTCAGCAGTCCATTGTGCTTGTATACGCCCATCAGGGTCTCTACGATGAAGACTACGAAGCGGAGATTGTCCTCCGGTGTCTTGCCTGCTGCATGGAGCAGTACGCCGGTATCGGTGCAGAGACTCCAGTTGTTGTGCTTGCCCGAACCATTCACACCGGCGAATGGCTTCTCGTGAAGGAGCACACGGAAACCGTGCTTGTGAGCCACACGCTTCATCAGACTCATCAGGAGCATATTATGGTCTACGGCAAGATTGCACTCCTCATAGATAGGTGCCAGCTCAAACTGGTTTGGTGCCACCTCGTTATGACGGGTCTTGCAAGGGATGCCGAGTTCGAGCGCCTGTATTTCCAGATCCTTCATGAAAGCCTGCACACGCTCAGGGATTGTTCCGAAATAGTGGTCGTCCATCTGCTGGTTCTTCGCAGAGTCGTGTCCCATCAGGGTACGGCCTGTGAGCATCAGGTCAGGGCGAGCCGAATAGAGACTCTCATCTACCAGGAAGTACTCCTGCTCCCATCCGAGATTGGTCTGCACCTTCTTCACCTGAGGGTAAAAATAGTGGCACACCTCGGTAGCCGCCTCACTCAGAGTATGGAGCGAGCGGAGCAATGGAGCCTTGTAGTCCAAAGCCTCACCGGTATAAGATATAAAGATGGTAGGGATACAGAGGGTATCGTCGATGATGAACACAGGCGATGTAGGATCCCATGCAGAATAGCCACGAGCCTCGAAGGTGTTGCGGATACCGCCGTTAGGGAATGAGCTGGCATCAGGTTCCTGCTGGACAAGCAATTTGCCAGAGAATTCCTCAATCATACCACCCTTTCCGTCATGCTCCACGAAGGCATCATGCTTCTCGGCAGTACCTTCTGTCAATGGCTGGAACCAGTGAGTATAATGTGTTACCCCGTTTTCCTCAGCCCAGAGCTTCATGCCGGCAGCCACGGCATCAGCGATGGAACGATCCAGACGAGTACCGTTATCTATCACATCGATGAGTTTCTCATACACATCAGATGGCAGATACTTGTACATCTTCTGGCGGTTGAATACATACTTGGCGAAGTACTCCGAAGGGCGCACCTTGGGAGCCTCTACCTCTACAGGTCTTTTCTTAAAGGCCTCGGCTACAACCTCAAATCTCAAATTAGCCATTCTTTCTTTTATTATTAATTATAAGTTTGCGGGTGCAAAGTTACGAAAAAATGAGCAAATTGCTAGCGTTTGAGCGTATTTTTTATGCAAAATTCAAACTTTTCTTAT
>JAJWOH010000238.1:0-2612 GCA_021635485.1 Segatella copri
TGACTATATCACATTAAATGTACCTTCTGGAGCGTTTTCAAATGTACCGCTTCGGATATGGTCGCTTTCGGTTAGGCAAAGTTATTATTTTTTTTGATTCTTCCTTCTCATTGAGTCACCTTTGAGTTCAATCCGAACCGCGTTAGCGGTGAGGCGATCCATGATGGCGTCAGCCAAGGTTGGTTCATTGATGTAGTCATACCATTTTGAGTCAGGAAGCTGTGATGTCACGATCACTGATTTCCTCTGATAGCAGTCCTCAAGTATCTGCAGCAGGGCCAGACGCGAGTTGTTGTCGAGCGGTTGCAGTCCGAAGTCATCAAAGATGACGAGGTCATTTCTCTCGATATGATTGATGACCTTAAGAAGACTTCCGTCAAGTTTGGCGAGCGCTATCCGCTCGACGAACTTGTTCATGGAAAAGTATTCCACTCTATGTCCCATGAAGCATGCCTGCCTTCCGACAGCACATGCCAAGAAGGACTTTCCGCATCCTGTCTTGCCGTCAATGAGTAGATTCTCCGCCCTGTCAATGAAGGTGCAGTCCATAAGCTTGAGCGGCATCTCCTTGTTCAGGTTCCTCTCCTCCGAGCAGATGACATCTTCCATAACGGCGTTATAGCGCAGTTTGCTGGTCTTCAGGTACATCTCAGTCCGCTTGCGGTTCCGGTACTGCTGTTCGGCTTCGGCAAGCCTTGCCATGAATGTGTCCAAAGTTGGCCATTGGTTTACGGGCATGCCCTGAAGGGCCTTGTAGCATTCTGCCATACCCTTGAGCTTGAGTCCCTCCAACTGGAGGATTGTTTCTTGTGTGTGTTCATTAGTTTGTATTTATTTGCGTGCCAGCGTGGATATCCTATTGATATGCAGACGACCCTCTTACGTTGTCATTCTTCGGTATGTATGGCATCATATCCGATTGTGCCGGAGGCGTGTCGTCAAGATTGTTCCTAAGTATTGCTTCGATGCGTTTATATGTAGAGGCCGTCTTTGGCTCTATTCTTTTGCAGGCCGCCTCAAGACGTTCCGCCCCGTATTTTCCGGCCAGGCGAAGGACACCTTGGCAGGAACGGTAGGCCTGCTGTACAAACAAAGCGGACTTAAGGATACAATCAATGGATTCACGCGTATGGGGGCCCACTTGGCTGGCCTTTGACAGCAGATAGGCGGCATTTATTTCCTTTGAACGCTTGTATGCTATATGCTTCTCGGGCATGTGCGATTCAACTGTCGTGTATCCATCGGAGTGCTTCCTGTCGTGAGCCGCGATTCTGTCCAGACCAATCCAGACTTCCACCTTCTCCGCATCGTATATAACCTTGGCTTTCTAGCCTATATGCTGATAGGGTACGCTGTAGAAGTGGTTCTTGTCGACTTGGAAGTGATAGGTGGAGTTGATGGTGATTTCCTTGGTATACTTCAGGAGGAATGGCTTTGGAGGCAACGGTAGCATATAGGAACGTTCCTCTCGTTCATACTGTTCCCTGCGGCTGTATGTCTTGTTCTTGCGGGTCTTGCTGTTGAACATATCGTTCAACTCATCCAACTTGCTGTTGAGCTCATCATAGGAGAAGAATGTGTCACGACAGATACGGCTGTAGTAGTACCTGTATGTCTGATTGACAAGGCTTTCGGCTGGACCTTTGTCCCGTGGCTTTTTGGAGCGGCATTCATCCAGCTCGGTACCGTTGTGAAGACACCACTGGCTGGCGGCTTCATTCAGAGTTGGCTCGTAACGGTCAGTCTTCTTTATCCACTGACGCATGTTGTCCGTCTTTGAGATCTCTGCCACACCGCCGAAGTATCTGACGGCCCTTGAAAGCGATTGGAAGAGATATTCCATCTTTGCACTTGGCAATGCGGTCACATAGCTGAGCATTGAATACGGCAGGACACACACCAGTACAATCGCCCGTATCGCTTCTCCGGTATCTTTATCGACTATCCACAGATTGTCGCCGGCGAAGTCAAACTGCATCTCACGGCCTGGTTCGTACGCATTATGGTACTTGTAGTCGTGGTTCTTTTCGTATTCCTGGATGATTGCCTTGAACTGTGTATATCCGTAAGGGTTGTCCGTGCTCCTAAGATATTTCTCGTACAGGACGTCATAGGTCATGTGCTTGCGCATCATGTCCTTTGCGTAGCCTTCAATATTCTCCTGCATAAAGGCATACCTGTCTGCGTCCCTGCCACGATGGCCATAGCCTTTTTGCATGATTGCCTGCAGCTCAGCATCGTTCAAGGAATGGAGATCAGCCATACTCCTGCCGGTCGCTTCAGCGCAGTCACGATAGTTCCTTAGAGATGTGCGGCTGAGTTGCAGCTTTCGTTCCATCTCTCGTAGTGATGTCCCGCGTGAGAGCTCGCGGATGATTACTCTGATGTCTGTCATTGTCGCTTTTACGTTTGCCATAACCCTGTGGTATTCTTATTACCACAAAGTTACATTGTCAAACCGTTTGCGACCATTCCAAAGGTCTGCCCCAACCATGCTGGCACTGGTTAACTGGGGGGGGTACATTTGATTCCGCTACAGGCGGTACATTTCAAAGTGATACGGGTGGTACATTTCATTCTGATACACCCGGTACATTTGAAAGTGATATGGA
>JAJWOH010000239.1:0-2600 GCA_021635485.1 Segatella copri
TTGTTACATATTTAATAAAAAACGAAAAAAGATGCCAAGAAACTTTGTTTTCTCCTTTTTTTTTTGTTTCTTTGCCTTATAAAACTAATAATAGTCATAATTTATGGGAAAAGGTAAAAAAGGTGGCAAAAGAATGAACAAAGCGCAGCTCACTGAGATGCTGCAGGAATTCTTTGCCGAAAGACCGGGCGAAACGCTCAGCTTTAAAGAGATATTCCGTTCCCTCCATCTTACGACGCATCCACTCAAGATGCTGGCGATTGACATTATGGAGGAAATGGCATGGGATGACTACCTGGCTAAGGTAAGTGATAATTCTTATCGCCTGAATCAAAGCATACAGGTGATGGAAGGTAAATTCGTTAGAAAGGCAAATGGCAAAAACTCTGTTATCCCTGATGATAGCGAGAAGCCTATTTTCGTTTCTGAACGTAATTCGATGGGAGCACTTAATGGCGACAGGGTGGAATTCACCTTCCTGGCTCGTCGTAAGAATCACATCAAGGAGGCACAAGTCAACAAAATCCTTGAACGCGCTAAAGATACCTTCGTAGGACGTCTGAAAGTAGATAAGGATCTGGCTTACCTCGTGACACCTGGCGATGTCTTTGCTCACAACATCATCATTCCTAGAAGAAAGGTGAAGGGAGGAAAGACCGATGACAAGGCAGTAGTCCGGATTATCGAGTGGCCGGATGGAGAAAACAAGAGTCCTATTGGCGAGGTTGTTGACATTCTTGGCCAGATGGGTGATAATGATGTTGAGATGAATTCTATTCTTGCTCAATATGGATTACCTTATAAATATCCAAAGAATGTAGAAGATGCAGCCAACAAGATAAGCGGCGAAATCACAGAACAGGATTACAAAGAACGAGAGGACTTCCGCAAGGTATTCACTTGCACCATCGACCCGAAGGATGCCAAGGACTTTGATGATGCCCTTAGTATCCAGAGATTGGAGAATGGTAACTGGCAGGTAGGTGTTCATATCGCAGATGTGTCACATTACGTCACAGAGGGCAGTATCATCGACAAGGAAGCCGTGAAACGTGCAACATCTGTATATCTCGTAGATCGCACCATCCCGATGCTCCCAGAGCGTCTCTGTAACTTTATCTGCTCGCTTCGTCCTAATGAGGAAAAACTTGCGTACAGCGTCATCTTCGAACTCGACAACAATGCCGAAGTCAAGAACTATCGCATCGTACATACCGTCATAGAGAGCGACCGCCGATATAAATATGAAGAGGTACAGGAACTCCTCGAAGCAAATGGTGTGATTGATGGTACGGGCGAACCTGCTCCAGCAGAAACCAAGGAACACCCTTATCAGGGAGAAAACGCACTTCAACTCATCACGCTTGACAGACTGGCTAAGAAACTGCGTGCCGCAAGATTCAAAAATGGTGCTGTTAAGTTTGACCGCGAAGAGTTGCATTTCGACGTTGACCAAAAGGGAAAACCAGTAAGCTGCTACTACAAGCGCTCTAAGGATGCCAATAAACTCGTAGAGGAATTCATGCTACTCGCCAACCGTACGGTGGCAGAAAGTATCGGAAAGGTAAAGAAAGGAAAGAAGCCAAAGACGCTTCCTTATCGTATTCACGACAATCCTGACCCACAGAAGTTGGAAACCTTGCGTGAATTCGTTGTGAAGTTTGGTTATAAGATGAAAACAGAGGGTACGAAGGGCGCTACAGCAAGAAGTCTCAACAAGTTGATGTCTGATTGCGAAGGAAAACCAGAGAATAATCTCATCCAGATGGTTGCACTCCGTGCCATGATGAAGGCAAAGTACTCCGTTCACAACATCGGACACTTTGGACTGGCTTTCGAATACTATACCCACTTCACCTCACCTATCCGCCGTTATCCGGATACGATGGTTCATCGCTTGCTTACTAAGTACGCAGATGGCGGCAGAAGTGCCAACGAGAAACATTACGAAGAACTCTGTGAGCATTGCTCTGAAATGGAACAGATTGCACAGAATGCAGAACGTGACAGTATCAAATATAAAATGGTAGAATTCATGGGAGATAAACTCGGCGAGGAATTCGATGCCCATATAAGCGGTATTACTTCTTACGGAATTTATGCTACCATAGACGAAAACCATTGTGAAGGAATGATTCCGATGCGCGACATCGCTGACGATTATTACGACTTCGACGAAAAGAACTTCTGTTTGATTGGTCGTCGTCACCATAATAAATATCAATTAGGCGATGCTATCCGCATCAAGGTGGCGCAAGCCAACCTGGAGAAGAAACAACTAGATTTCACCCTAGCTGGCGATTCGGCTCCTGTACGCAAGGAAAAGCCTGCAGCTAATACTTCTTCCAGCAAAGCGAAAAAGTCAAAGCAGAAGACACGAAATCACCGTAAAAACAAATAATATCAAATTGGGCTGACCTTATTGGTCAGCCTTTTTTATTTTGAATCTACACACATTTACAAAATCCAGGACCGAATAGGTAAAAAGATAAAAGGAGCCACGTAATCTGTGGGATAAAGCTGCGATAAGAAAGCAAAACTGCATGAAAACAAAAAAGCCTCAGAAATCTTTCGAAATCTGAGGCTCTTGATAAAAGGAG
>JAJWOH010000090.1:0-14516 GCA_021635485.1 Segatella copri
ACTCGTATTCCACTTTCGAGGGGTTCATTCCTAAGGGTTATGCCACCTGGTACTCCCCTACAACTCCACCAGAGACCACAGATGTGAACAAGGTAGAGCAAACCTGGTGGTGGCAAGTTATCAAGGAAGGAGATTATAAGATGGGAAATATCAATTCCTATTCAGGTGCTACTATCTGCAACACAGGATATAATGACGCTGACTATACAGACCGCTCCTTCATCACCCGGAGTTCTCTTCTTGGCAATCCGGATATCATCCTGATTTGCGGTGCAACGAATGACAACTGGGCTGATGCCCCGCTCGGCAACTATCAGTATAGCGACTGGAAACGCGCAGATTTGTATTGTTTCCGCCCTGCCATGGCCAAGTTGCTTTCCGATATCCGCCAGCATTACCCAAATGTAGAGGTATATTTCATCTTAAACTCTGAACTCAAGGATGTAATCAATGAGTCGGTAAAAAAGATCTGCAACAAATATCAGGTTCCTGTCATTGCTCTTCATGATATTGACAAGAAAAACGGTCACCCTACCATCAAGGGAATGAAAAGTATTGCTGACCAGGTTCTGAAGGTTATAAAAAAGTAATAAATAATCAGATTTAAACAGATAAATGATAGATTCAATACAAAACATTTTAGTTCAGGTTAGCGATTTTCTTTGGTCATACATCATCATCACCGTCTTGATATGCTGTGCCCTGTTTTTCACTTGGCGTACCCGTTTCGTACAGTTCCGCCTTATCAGAGAGATGATCAGGCTGCTGATTCATCCCGACAAGGTACAACCGGAAGAGATAGGACACGATGAACTGTCGATGGAGGTGAAAGTGGATGGCGAAATGAAACACATCTCTTCCTTCCAGGCATTTGTGGTAGCATTGGCTAGCCGTATTGGCACCGGTAATCTTGCAGGTGTGGCTACTGCTATCAGCATCGGTGGACCAGGAGCCGTATTCTGGATGTGGATGCTGGCTTTACTGGGATCTGCATCAGCTTTCATAGAATCAACTCTCGCCCAACTTTACAAGCGAAAAGGCAAAACATCTTTCTATGGCGGACCGGCCTATTATATGAAGTATGGTTTGGGGAAGGGATGGATGGGTATTCTTTTTGCCGTGCTGATGATCATTACCTTCGGCTTTGCCTATAATTCAGTGCAGAGCAATACTATCTGTCTGGCATGGCAGAAGGCTTTTGGTATCGAACCTGCCACAATGGGAATTGCACTCACTGTGCTTACCCTGCTCATCATCTTCGGTGGCATCCATAGAGTAGCTAAGTTCTCTTCTACCGTGGTTCCTGTGATGGCTGTCGTTTATCTTCTGATAGCTGTAGGTGTTGTTGTTTGGAATATCAACAGTCTGCCAAAGGTTCTGCTTACCATTGTTGAGAATGCTTTCGGATTCAATCAGGCTGCTGGCGGAGTTCTTGGCGTTACGGTGATACAGGGTATCAAGCGAGGTCTGTTCAGTAATGAGGCAGGTGAAGGTAGTGCACCGAACGCTGCTGCGGTAGCTACAGTCAGTCATCCTGTAAAACAGGGATTGATACAGGCTTTGGGTGTTTTTACAGATACGCTGGTGGTATGTTCCTGCACAGCTTTCATCATCCTGGTGAGCGGTGTGGATCTTACGGCTTCAAATGGTATTCAACTCACCCAGGATGCCCTGACCCACGAAATCGGAAGCATCGGCAATCCGTTTGTTGCGGTAATGATATGGCTGTTTGCCTTTAGCAGCATCATCGGCAATTATTATTATGGAGAAACCAACGTGAGATATATCAGGGACTCCAAGCTGGGCGTATTTGTCTATCGTCTTGCTGTAGCAGCAATGGTGATGGTCGGAGCGGTAGTATCTCTGGATTTTGCATGGAGTTTTGCAGATATCACGATGGCTCTTCTCACCCTCTGCAATCTCGCAGCCATCGTCCTGCTTTCCCGCCAGGCCGTCTTCCTGTTGAAAGACTATCGCCAACAGAAGAAGGAAGGCAAGAATCCTGTATTCACCAAGGATAAGATGCCAGAGATTGCAGATAAACTGGAGGCATGGTAAATAACAATGATGGATTTTCATTTCGCGAAGATCTATCTTTCATACAATTCATCAACAAAATTCCCCGATACGAATCCTGCAGGAATACTGAGGATTCATATCGGGGAATATTTTTATGTACTAAACAGTTTTACTTCTTATAATAATCGTACAGGAAAGCATCAAGATAAGCACCACGCATGTTAGTCTTATAGAAATTGCCATCCTTGTCAAGGATAAGACAGGCTGGAATACCATTGATTCCATACTCACCCATTACCATACCGCCAAAACCTTCAGGATTGCGAACCTGAGTCCAGGTCATTCCTTCCTTGGCCATTGCCTTTTTCCAGTCGGCATCTCTCTCATCTACGGAAATACTGATGATGTTGAAATCCTTGTATTTCTCGTGTACCTTCTTGAGATGTGGAATCTCCTGACGGCATGGACGACACCAGGAAGCCCAGAACTCCAACATGGTGTATTCACCCTTCTTGATAAGTGAAGAAAGCTTCACCTGCTTGCCTTCAGGAGTGACAACGGTACCATCTATATAATGGTTGCCGATAGCTGTATGCTTTGCCATCTCTGCCTGCATCTGCAGCATCGGATATTGTGCAGAAGAACTCCAATCGTTCTTCAACCAGCCCATCATCTCGTCAATCTGCTGAGAGGTATATGGGGTTGGTAAAGAAGAGAAACTCTCGAGAAGCAAGTCGAAGGCTACCAGAGAAGTGGTATGTTGCTGGATAAACAGACTGGTCTGATGGCGCATTTCCTCCTGCAACTTGATGGCTTCCTTGGCAAGTGCTACACGCTGTGCCAAATCGGTAGTCTGGTTGATACTATCATCCATCTTGTGCATCTTGTCCTGAATTGGTGACATCAGTTCAAGATAAGCCTGATAAATATCCTGGGTGGTAGAACCCTTTACTACAGGCTCTATCATACTCATATCACGCTCTGCAGGGAAACCGGTAAGATCTACATCGTAGGTCATCGGCTTATTCTCTACATAGACTCTTGTTGAGAATATTTTCTGATAGTCAGGCTCAGCTGTACCAGGCTTGTTCATATCAATAACCATCTGATACTGCTCAGGCTGGTTAACTACCCCCTTGAGGGTGAACTCACCATTCTTGATTGTAACACTATCCAGATTGGTAACACCTTCCAATCCATACTTCTGCAACATGACAGAACAGCCGTCCACGTTACCTTTAACCTTGCCTTTCATCACAAAATTCTGCGCACTGGCAGCCATTGCAAGTACAAGACCGGCAAGTGTCATCATGCAAGTTTTCATTTTCATCTTATTCATTTTTTCTCGATATTATTATTTATTATATAATGTTTATTGATTCACATATTCCGGATTCTGAACGAGAAGATTATTGGCACCCATAGATGCCTTTGGTATAGGAAGAAGATAACGGCGGAAGCTAGGAAGTTCTGCCTTCTCATCTTCAGTCCAACCCTCGAAACCACCCTGACGGTTATAACGGCAAAGATCGAACCATTCTTCCAGATTTTCGTTACTCATATCACACAACTTATGCTTGAGTATTTCACCCAGAAGATCACTGTCGGCAATAGCGTTCACATCGTCCTCAGTATATCCAGCACGTTCGATGACTGTAGTCAAGAGCGTACGAGCCTTAGCATATTGACCCTGACGAGCCTCTGCTTCGGCAGCGATATAATAGACTTCGGCAAGGCGCATGAAGTAATAAGAGTCTGCATAGAACATTTCAGGAGTCAACTTGCTGTACTTGGCAATTCCAATCATGCCTTTACCCGTGTATGCCCAAGTATAAAGAGGATCGTAGGAAGCTGCATCATCTTCACCTGGAGGGAATGGGAAATCGCCACCATCACCACCAGGGATAACGATACCGCCATCATCTCCATCACCAGGCAATACAACATCACCGCCTTCGCTGCCATCACCACCAGGAATCACGACATCACCGCCTTCACCCGGATCAGGAACTACTACGTCTCCACCCTCTCCCGGTTCTGGAACAACGATATCTCCACCTGTTTCATCATCTGGAACTAAATCATCAGCCACCTTCTTGAGGAGTGAACCTGGAGAAAAGGCAAACCAAGAAGCATCCATCAGTTCATTAGGATTAGCAGTATAAGGGGCAAAAAGCATCTCCTTGGAATTGAACTGTTCTGTAAAGATATTAGCATAGTCGCTCTCAAGTTCATATCCTGCTGCTTCAGCCTCATTAATCACTTCTTCAGATAATCTTGCCGCCTCCGGATAGTTATCCTGAGCAAAATACATCTTTGCCTTCAAAGCCTTGGCAAAAAGACTGCTCATGTGATAATGGTCTGCCGGATGCTGTTCGCAATGGGCGATGGCATAATCGAGATCTTCAGAAATCAGCTTGTAAGTATCAGCTACAGATGAACGCTGACGAACCTGGTTATCTCTTACCAACTCATCCTTGAAGAGGCAGACTCCGTATTGGGAATCCTGTTTCCAATACTCTCCAAAACATTTCAAGAGAGTAAGATAAGCCAACGCACGCTGACAACGTGCCTCTGCTATCATCTCGGTACGTTTTTCCTCTGTCATGCCTGGTATCTGCTTATTGATGTGAACCAGGAAGGTGTTGGCGGTATTGATGACATTGTAGTAGGCTGTATAGGCTGTCTCCACATTACTGTTATTGGTCTGGATGTTTTCTGCCGCAAACTCATCTGCCCCCATTACCATCGCCTGTGCCTGGGTATGCGCCATAGAGGCGATACCATATCTCAAGTAAGATACACCTGTACTGCGCCAGGAAGCGTAAACACCATTGAGAGCAGTCTGAGCAGATGCGGCATCGATAATATAATTCAAATCGGTTACCACATGGTCTGGTTCCATATCATCGATGCTGCCTATCAAGTCGCACGATGTGAATGTGAGCGCTGATACTGACAGTAACGCCAGAAATTGATATCTTATATGTTTCATAATCTTCGTTTCTTTGAATGAGTTAGAATTGCAATTTAAGACCGAATGAGAACGAACGGCTCATTGGATATACATCCTTGGTCTCGGTTGTCTTGGTAAAGGCATTTGTGGCTGCCATATCTGGATCCAAACCTGGCCAATCGGTAATGGTAAAGAGGTTGGTTGCGGTGAAGAACACCGAAGCACCACTCACATGCAAGCGCTCTAACCATGCTGGCTCAAAGGTATAAGAGAGCGTGATGTTGCGCAAACGGAAGTATGAGTTGGAATATACATAACGGTCGTTGACCTGGGTGTTGGTATAGACACTAGGCATCCACATCAACTTGGCATACTTGGCATCGGTACGATCCGGTGTCCAGGTGTTGCCATACATCTCGCGCAAGATACTCATACCGATGGCTCCACTGGCTGATTCCTGCATCGTGTTGTAGTAGGCATCACCACCTAACTGATACTGGAAGAGCATTGAGAGCGTGAAGTTCTTATATGACAGGGTGTTTGACCATCCGCCGAATACCTTTGGTTCCGGGTTGGCAATCGCCGTACGGTCGGCCTCTGAAATATAGCCATCACCATTGGTATCTACATACATGTAGTCACCTACAGCAGCTCCATCCTGATAGAAATCATATCCCTTGGCCATAGCCTGTTCATTCAACTTACTAATCTGATCCAGACTCTGATAAATGCCTGCCACTTTATATCCCTTCACGGTTCCCATGGCATGACCTTCCATATAGAGATCCTGATGCATCATGTCGAGTGTAGAACCATTGAGCTTGGTTATCTTATTCTTGTTGGATGAGATACTGAGCATAGTGTTATAGGTGAAATTCTTGGTACGAACTACATCACCACCGATAGAGAATTCAAAACCATTGTTGGTCAGGTCGAGAATATTGCTGTAATAGGTACCGATACCAAACTCCAGGGCGATAGGAGCCGGAGCAAGCGCACCATCAGTCTTACGATGATAGATATCAAAGCTACCGTTCAGACGACCATTGAATAAAGTAAAGTCGACACCTGCATTATACTCGGTAGTCATCTCCCACTTGATATCCTTGTTAGGATAAGTAGTGGCTAAGGTGAGTCCGCTCTGTCCGCCATACTGATTACCATTGAAATACTGGATGTAAGAGAAGTCTGACACATTGGTAGAACCAGTCTTACCCCAACTCAGACGGAACTTCAGATCATCAATATCTCTTACAGATTCCAGGAAAGGCTCCTGATTGATGCGCCAAGCCAGAGAAACTGCTGGGAAAGTACCGCGCTTGTTACCCGGTCCGAATTTTGATGACTCATCAGAACGGAGACTGAAATCAAGCAGATAACGTGAGAGGAAATCATAGCTCAAACGACCATAGATAGAATTAAGACCACTCTTGGAATAGGTCTCAGATGGCTTGTTGACGGTGGTTGCAGAACTGGCATTGTTCAATACATCATCGTTAGGGAAACCACTATAAGCCTGGTCGTGTTCCTTGCTCCAATATCTGTCGGCACTATAACCAGCCATCACATCAAAACGATGAGCTTCGGTAAGCTTGAACTTGTAGTCGGCACGGAAATTGATAGAAGTATTGGTATTGCGATAGTTGCTCTCTGCCAAGGTTGATGTTGGCTCCAAACCCAACTGTTCCGGGAGCGTAATCTTTGGTGAGAAATAACTGTTGCTGAAGATGAATCGGGATATATTGGCATCTGCATGAAGGGTCAATCCCTTGACAGGCTTAATATCAATATAAGCATTGCCAGAGAACTGGTCATTTTCATACTTCGTCTTGCGCTGGAGTTTAGCTACCGCATTGGCATCATTATAGGTATCGGTATAAAGACCGAACTTATCTACACGCTGGAAGTTGCCATCCGCATCACGTACAGCCAAGTCCGGACGGGTCATCCATCCGTCATTATCATATCCCAAGGCAGGATCGTTGCTTCCACTCTTACGTGAAGAATAGGTATAGTCGAGCACACCTCCCACGGTGATGTACTTGTTGATTTCAGAATCTATAGAGAGTCTTGCACCATAACGCTCCATACGGTCGTTGAGTAACAGACCTTCTTGGTTCATTCCGTTGAAAGAGAAAGAATAGTTGGTCTTGTTGCTTCCACCTCTTACAGCCACATTATACTGGTGGGTAGGCGCATTCTTATTGATAACCTCATCTGCCCAGTTGACATTATCCTTGCCATAAAGATTCTCATTAAGACCATTATAGGTATAAAACCCCGTTTCTTCATTGAGCGAAACATTTCCATACTGGTTAAGAATATAATCAAAACCATACATACCTACTATCGAACTGCCGTCATTCATGCCGTCTACAGTATTGCGCAGTATCTCGTCCTGCACATTCTTGTATTCAGAAATGTTCAATGGCTTATAGTTCTTGATAGGATTACTGAACGAGAATGTGTAGCCGAAATCTACCTTGGTCTTCTCATTGCGCTTTCCGTTCTTGGTCTTGACAATAACGACACCATTGGCTCCACGTGATCCATAGATTGCAGTAGCTGCGGCATCTTTCAGCACATCGATACTCTCAATATCGTTTGGTGAGATATTGATGAGCGGGTTGATGCCGGTATCCTCCATAAAGGTAGGAACGCCATCAATGACATAAAGAGGCTGGTTGTTGTTACCTTTACCCGATTTAGGATAAGGAGATGTAATACCGCGGATGTTTAACTTGAGAGATGAACCTGGCTCACCATTTGCGGTAGTAGCCAATACGCCCTTTACAGTACCCTGAAGAAGACCATCGAGGGTTGGTGTGGTAGCAGCCAACTTGCTTATCTGTTCCTGACTCACGGTAGAGATGGCGGTAGTTACATTCCTACGGCTCTTGCTGCCGTAACCGATGACAACGAGATCATCCAGCGCAACATGATCCAACTCCAGCATCATGTTTTGCTCTTTTACGCCACGAAATTCAATACTCTTCGATTTGTAACCAATGCTGGAAAATACAATTTTAGGATGCGCCATAGATGGAAATTCCAGTATGTAGTTACCATCAGCATCAGTGATAACACCATAGCTTGTGCCTTCAATCTGCACCGTGACACCTACCAGAGGATTTCCCTCAGAATCAATCACTCTTCCTTTTACAAAGGTATGACCTTTTTCTTGCACATTTTCAATACCAGCCGCAAAAGTGGTATGAACTGGAAGGGCTGCCTGCACAAAGCTGGCTGAAGTTGCTGCCAAGAAAAGCAACAAGCTTTTTTTCTTCTTCATAATAACTGAATGTTAGTTAAACTTCATGTTCATGGCGCAAAAGTATAAAAAATATCTAAAACTGTAGCATCATGTTACAAAATTAACTTATTTTATACACATATTCCTGCATTTTCTCCTATTTTCCTTACATTTTCCCGGTTTTTAAGTCTTTTTCTCTAAAAAAATGCTATCAGTAAGCGTTCAAATCAAACAAAGTGTATTCTGTTCTCCGTAATACATTATTTAAAGAGGATCCCATAGCTTTTGTGTTATGGAACCCTCCCCTACTCTACTTAGAGTATCATTTCTTCATATTCCAGTCCGAAGACATCCGCTACGGCCTTGAATACCACCTTTCCATTTACGATATTCAAACCCCTATACAGGGCTTTATCCTCCTTGCAGGCCTTTCGCCAACCCTTATCAGCAAGCGCCAATGCATATTTCAGCGTAGCATTGGTCAATGCTGTAGTAGAGGTATTCGGCACAGCACCAGGAATATTAGCTACTGCATAATGAACGATTCCATCGACCATATATGTCGGATCAGAATGTGTGGTTGGATGCGATGTCTCGAAACAGCCACCCTGATCGATTGCTACATCAACAAGTACTGTTCCTGGCTCCATCAATTTCAACATATCTTTCGTGATAAGATGCGGCGCCTTATCACCTGGTACGAGCACACTACCCACAACGATATCCACATCTGTCAATTCTCTACGAATATTATGCTCGTTGGAATAGAGCGTGTGTACATTGATAGGCAGCTCCATCTCTAACTGACGAAGACGAGGCAAACTGATATCTGTAATCCATACATCAGCTCCCATTCCTGCAGCCATTCTTGCTGCAGCTTCTCCTACGGTTCCGCCGCCCAATACCAAAACCTTGACGCGGTTCACACCAGGTACACCACTCATCAGTTTTCCTTTTCCTCCCTTTGTCTTCTGCAGATAAAAAGCACCATTAATAATGGCCATTCTTCCAGCTACTTCACTCATCGGAATGAGTAAAGGCAAATGGTGGTTATCTGTCTCCACAGTCTCATAAGCCAGACAGACAGCACCACTCTTGAGCATGGCATCGGTAAGTTCCTTGTCACAGGCAAAATGGAAATAAGTGAATACAAGCTGGTCTTGATGGATCAGTGGATATTCCTCAGCGATAGGCTCTTTCACCTTTACAATCATTTCCGCCTCACGATATACACTCTGAATGTCGGGTAAGATTATGGCTCCTACCTTTTCATACGCTTCATCAGCAAATCCGCTGTTCTCTCCAGCCGTATGCTGAACCATCACTTCGTGACCATGTCGAATGAATTCAGCTACTCCTGCTGGTGTCATTCCAACACGGTTCTCATTATTCTTAATCTCTTTTGGAATACCAATTTTCATGATGTTATAGTTTTAAAGGTTCGACATCAGTTTAACTCTGTAAAGATACTGAAAATTTCAATAGGTTGTATGCACTTAGAGGAAAAATTAACATATCTTATATAAACTATTCCTGTTGAATATACGTATTTTAGTTTATTAGGCAATTAGACTAAACTAACATTCTAACTTTATACATGATAGATATTCTACAAAAAGAATAATCAAAATGCTGAATTATAAAGCGTTAACATGTTAAGTTTGTAATAAACATGTTTATCTCGCCAATCATTAGATTATTATAATTGCTGGCAGTTAGCATATTTGATTAAACGTAGTTTTGTATTTTCGTTTATTAAAATATAAGTCTTTAAGAATATTAGTTTATCTGATTTTAAGTTTATACGGCTATACATAAATAGGTTTATTCATATATCAGTATAATCGTTTATTAGTATAATAGTCTATACAAATATATGTTTAATAGAATATTCATATATAAGTTTAATTAATTTGTCCGTCTATTAGGATATCCATATTTTCGTTTAATAATACATTCGAAGTGATGCTTATTCTTCATGAAGATTGTTAGAAAAGTATAAAAAAGAGGATATTTACAAAGAAATAAGAAGATAAATTCTTTTATATCAACTATTTTGGCTATTTTTGCAACCAATATTAGAACAAAAGAACATTAGATAATCCAGAAATAAGACTTTTAGTCTTTCAGAACGAAAGAATATAAGTCAATCCGTTTATTCTAATTGCCAGCAATTCTAATATATGTAAATTGTATTAAACAATAACGTGAAATAAGGAAAAAAGAAATATGAAACATGAACTACAGGAAATTGTTGCAGTAGTGAACAACAAGGGTGGAGTAGGCAAGACGGCTACTGTGCAGTCTCTGGCTTCTGGCATAGTCCGGTTGAATCACAATCTCAGGGTTCTGGTAATAGACTTAGACCCACAATGCAACCTCTCTTCGCTTTTCGGAGTGAGAGATAACGAAAATGATAACATATACAACGCCATGTGCAAACAGAGTGGTGTGCCAGTCTACAAATGTAAAAATGGAGTATATGCAGTTCCAGGATCTGCTCAGATGGAAAATATAGAACAACACCTTCCAGGAGGCCCTTCACTGAGAGAACAGATGAAGAGCTACACGGTATTACTGGGATGCTTGCAAGACAACGATTGCCATGACATGACAGGAGAAGGACTGAAAAACGTATTTGATGATTTCGACTACATTTTCATCGACTGTCCTCCAGCACTTTCCAAGAACACTTATAATGCTTTGGTTGCAGCGAGCAAGATTTTGATTCCAGTACAGATGGAAGCATTATCTGTCAAGGGAGTAAGTGAAGTACTCAGCGTAATGGATGAAGTGAAGGAGTTCCACATGAACGATAATTTGGAATTACTTGGACTCCTGCCAGTTATGGTAGATGAACGAACCAAGATTACCAAGCAGTTGAGCAAACTTTTAGGCGAAAAACATGGCGACTTAATTCTGCCTTGCCGTATCCGACGCTCTGTAAAGTTCCTGGAAGCTCAGGCACACGGACAAAGCATATTCGAATATGCACCTTACTCAAGTACAGGTATCGATTACGAAATTGCTATCAAGCGCATGTTCAACATCAAAATCTAATCTTGGTAGTGTAGGTTGAAACATGTAATAATAAAACAAAAGAAGATAAACTTATAAAATATAAGAATTATGGCTGTAGCAAAAAGAAATTTAGAAGAAATTGGTGAGTCTCTTGAAAATATGGGTATGAACGACCGACCAAGTTTATTAAACACAGAAATGGCAAAAAGCGAAGAGGATAAAAATATATCTAAAGGTGGTCGCAAGAGAAAAAGTTACTGGACTGCAGAGGAAAGACGCACTAGAACGAGTGTGGCTACATATCTTAACAAGGAAGAACTCCTTCTCCTGAAGATGAAATGCCTCTCAGATGATATCCCACAGGAAAACCTGCTCTACAATATCCTGATGGATTACTTAAAAAAGTAAGCAAACAAAAAGTAGTTATTAAAAGGGTGAAAACCACAAAACTGTTTACCTAAAAAAGCGCTAAGCTTAAAAATAAGGTATAAGTTCCTACAAAAACCACATTTTTGTTTACCAAAAGAATGATAATTATAGATTATTCTTTATAATAAATTATATATTTCTTATTTATTACAGAGAGCATAATAGCTTGATTAATAATGAGTTATGTTTGAAATGGTAAATAGAAAAGTGGTTTTAGGTAAATAGGAATATGGTTTATGGTAAATAGCTTGGTGGTTTCGGGTAAATATTTATGTGGTTTTAAGTAAATAAAAAAGTGGTTTTAGGTAAACAACTTTGTGGTTTATGGTAAACAGAAATGTGGTTTTTATATGAGTGAACCAAAAGGAAACAAGAATCTGGTGTGGATTAACACACCTTTTTCGCTGACAAAATTGGATAAGCAATATACATTATTGCAACAAAACATATTGATGGTTGCAAGTACCCATCTGCAGAAGTATGTTGAAGAGTATTTTACCGAGAAGAGAGTGCTTGGAGATGCACGCTCCGACTATCTTTTCGAGAAAGGAATAGAGCATGCTGTTATGGAGATTCCGCCCATCAAAATAGACATCAAGGATTTTCAGGTATCAACGGAGTTTCATAATTATAAGAATCTGCGTGATACGCTGAAGAACGATATCCTCAACCTGTCGGTGCGTGTAAAGACGGATAGCAAGACAGAGAAGATACAGCACGTATTTTCAAACATCGAGATTCCGACAACGCAGAAAGGCTATACAAAGAGCGATGGTGAGAAAGTAGAACGCATCAAGGGTGAAGTAATACTTGAGATAGATCCAAAACTCACCATGAGCCTTTTTGACATGCGTCAGGGATATATTCATCATATCTCCATGATTGCTAAATATTCCAAGAAGGTGAATACACCTCGACTCTATATATATCTGCTTCGTCAGATGGGACTAGACAAGAGCTTGGATGTTAAGGTTGAGTTTTTGCCGATGAAACAGTATTTGGGTCTGGTAGAACTTGATGAACATGGCAATATTCTGCTTGACGACAAGGGGGAGCCTGTGATGAATAAATATCCTAAATTCTCGCAATTCAGAAAACAGGTACTCGATGTGGTAAGGGAAGATCTCAACAGAATGGCTAGTCGCAGTGAGACAGATATCGTATTTGATGAATTTTCTGAAGAAGACTTTGTTTATCGGAACGGAAAGCATAAGGGAGATCCTGAATATGTTATCTTCCATATCAAGCGGACGGATGTAGGTATCAATCATATCGGAGATAAAGATGCAGATATTGCTCGTCGTCTGAATGAAAAAATAAACCGTAATAGGGGAAAGAAAACATCTGATGATGCCACGCAGCAGGGAGATCTTTTTGCGCATGTATATCAGAATCCTGACAAGAAGATAGAAGTAGACACGACTCAAGGTTTTGAGCAATGGAATCAGTTTATTTCGATGGTACAGGATACCAGTCAGCAAGCCCTGTTGGGCAGATGCAAATTCATAGGAATCAAGAATGACAGATTCTGTATTGCTGCTAGTGATGATGATTTTGCTGCTTTGAAAACATCGGGTCTTGAAAGGCTGGCACAAGAATTTTTTGACTGTGTCGGTTCATTCATGCCTGTATTCTATAGAGGCTAAGTAGAAAAAGAAAGCAGAAGAGGAAGTAGGGGAGTACCGTACTTCCTCTTTTTAGTATGTAAAACCACATTTCTGTTTACCTACTTTTAAGAATGGCTTATCATCAAAACCACAAAACTGTTTACCTGAAATGTCATGTATATAATTCATTCCATTTTGAGGTTATATTAATTATTTACCAAATCCGTGTTATAATTTGATATGTAACAAGTTATATCATTTTTATATCAGTCTTTTATTCTTAGGTAAACAGTTTTGTGGTTTTTGGTAAACAGAATAGTGGTTTCAGGTAAACAAAATAGTGGTTTCTGGTAAACAGTTTTGTGGTTTTTATCTTGATAAGATACTATTTTTTATCTTATTCTATTTGAAATCCGGCACCTGAATACAATTTGAGAATATGCATAACTATCAGTATATTAGTATGTTATGTAAAACGTCTAAAGAAGTTGTCTAGACATTTTGATTCTTTCTTTAGTAGCAACTGAATAAGAATTTAAAAACCACAAAACTGTTTACCTGGCAGAACGTTCATCGATTTTTCTCATAAACCACATTTCTGTTTACCTGTTTTTCTCATGAATTTAGCTAGGTAAAAACCACATTTCTATTTACCTAAAGAGGAGCAACTGCTTTTAACTAGGATAGGTAAACAGTTTTGTGGTTTCTGGTAAACAAAATAGTGGTTTCAGGTAAACAGTTTAGTGGTTTAGGTAAATAGAATAGTGGTTTAGGTAAACAAGAATGTGGTTTGTGCTACAAAATGCAGTGATTTTTGGTAAACAACTTTGTGGTTTATGCGTAGTTTTGTGGTTTTAGGTAAACAGTTTTGTGGTTTTCTCCTTATAGAGAATCAAATTCTTAATTGTCTAATTGTAGAATTGACTAATTGACGGAAAAACTACAAGTAAGTTTCTTTTTTAGGTTATTATTTTGTCATTGAACTGCTTTCAAGTAAGTTCTCACCGCATTCACAAGTTCTATGATGGTTATACAAGTCATGGCCCAACGTGAAACCAGAGCCATCAACTTTTGAGGTCAGGAATGAACTGTTTGCGCCTGATGGAAAAATCTTGCAAACTTTCAAGAAAAAATAGTGCCAAGAAAGCCCAAAGGTCTTTAGCCTTTGGATTTTCTTGGCACAAAATTTAGCCTTAATCTGTTTCCTTATGTTTATGTAAACGGCTAATTA
>JAJWOH010000091.1:0-14434 GCA_021635485.1 Segatella copri
GCAAACTGTAGTATCTTTGCACCATAAGTTCATAACGAATAGGTTTTTTGGTTTTTAGAAAAGATATTTTATTAGTTTTTGTTGATTTAATAATAAAAGCTCGGTCTGCAGTGATGCAATGCCGAGCTTTTGTATTTTTATTCCCTTTCAGGGTATTTTCTTTCTGTGTCTTTTATTCTAATTCCTCTATTTCTTTTTCGTCCATGTCTTTATCTAACTGGTCTCTCCACAGATACTTTCTGGTTTCATGCACTATGATACCACTCAGGCAGAGCAGGGAGATAAGGTTTGGTATCGCCATTAAAGCATTCATGCAGTCGGCAATGTTCCAAACCAGTCCCAGACTGATGACACTACCCAGGAAGATAGTAGCAATATAGACTATGCGGAAACAGAGCATCCACTTTTTGCCTTTCAGATATTCTACACACCGTTCTCCATAATAACTCCATCCCAATGTCGTACTGAATGCAAATGTTGCCAGTCCGATGGTCAATATCGGAGCTCCGATATATGGAATCTTACTGAAGGCAGCCTTGGTGAGTGCTGCTCCGTTATGGTAGTCAATGTCTGGATATGCTATGATACTTGAGGTGATGACAAGACCTGTAAGGGCACAGATGATGACAGTATCCCAAAAGGTACCGGTAGATGAAACCAATGCCTGGCGCACAGGGTTACGGGTTTGGGCTGCTGCAGCAACGATGGGCGCCGAACCCAGACCACTTTCGTTAGAGAACAATCCGCGGGCTATACCATAGCGGGCTGCAATCATCACGGTACTTCCAGCGAAGCCGCCACCTGCAGCCTTTGTTGTGAATGCAGAGTCTAAGATTACGTGGATGGCAGGCAATAAATAAGCATGATTTACACAGAGAATGTAGATGCAGCCTAATACATAAAAGAGTGCCATGAAAGGTACCAGCATGCCACAAACCTTGGAGATACTTTTCACGCCTCCAAGAATCACAGCTGCTCCTAAAGCCGTAACGATGGTTCCGGTAATGTATGGAGAGATGCCGTATTGGTTTTCTACCAGGGTAGAGATGGCATTTGCCTGTACCGTGCTACCGATTCCGAATGATGCCAATGCGGCAAAGAGGGCGAACAGGACTGCAAGCCATTTCCAGCCCAATCCTTTTTCCAGGGCATACATAGGACCACCCAACATCGTGCCTCGCTTGGTCTTTACGCGATATTTTACGGCGAGTAATCCTTCGGCATATTTGGTAGAAATACCAAAGACACCGGTTAACCAGCACCAGAGTACGGCTCCTGGTCCGCCAAGAGCGATAGCTGTAGCCACACCGATGATGTTACCGGTACCAATTGTAGCTGCCAATGCTGTTGCCAGTGCTCTGAACTGTGAAACATCTCCTGTGGCATTCTTGTCTTTCTTTACAGACAGTTTGATTGCCTTGAAAATCTTGCGTTGTGGAAAGCGCAAGCGGATGGTCAGAAAGATGTGGGTTCCCAACAGCAGGATAATCATAGGCCATCCCCAGAGGAATGAACTAAATGCGGTGAAAAAATCGTTTATTGCATCCATCTCTTAAAAATTTTATGTTTATCTTATATCTATATTTTTTATACCTGATAACGCAGTTACTTGTGTATTATAACCTTGTTATTTCTCAAATTCTATCTTTACGTTTTTGAATCCCATTGCTTTCAGCATCTCTCTAAACTGAGTCTTGGCATTCGCCTGTGCAGTATAAATATTGGTGCGGTTTAAGCAACGTTTCTTCATGGCTTGATAAGCACGCTCATACATAGCCTGTCTGTCGCTGCCTGTCCATTTGCCTTCTTCAAAGAAACTCTTGGTCTTCGCTTCGTCTATGAAGTTATGGTCCAGCAGTTTGATAGGAGGTAAAGTGCAAACGATGCTGTCCTGGCTGGCTTGTAGCCATCCTTTTTTTACATCCTTCATATCGATACCCAAGCGCAACGTTCCGTAATAGATACGTACCAGTTGGTCATCGCCCCAAAAGCCACGGCGTATTGTATCTATCAGTTCTTCATCACTTACAGATAGAAATTCCCACTGACCGATATTCTCGATGCTTTCTACCTGAGTGGGTGAGAGGGTTGTCTTATCTTCCTGTACCACGCTGACCTCGTTGTCTTTGGTGAGCCAATAGAAGGCTCCACCCAGAATAAGGATCAGTGCTAATAGTACGATGATTTGTATTCTTTTCATATCATTGTTCTCCTCGCTTAGTGATTCTTTTCGATAGTTGTCTTATCCAGAAGAGTCTTCAGATCGTTGAAAGTGAATTTCTTCCTGAAACTGATTTTGATATTCTCTTCTGCAAATCCCATGTCCTGTAGCATCGGAATCAGGGTGTTTGCTGCACTTTGGCGTGCCTGTTCAAGAATATCTAGGTTCGGTATATCGCGAATGATACTTTCCCTGCCTTGTTGTTCAAATTGTGACAGTTCTGCATCACTGTAGTTCTTTCTGGTGAGTGAAACGAATTGTCTTACACCTTCATGATTGATTTTACTGCTGGTGAGCATCACTTTGGGGTCCGGTAAGATGATTTCTATCTTGTCACCTTGTCGGTTAACGTTCTTTGCAGAGAATCCTGAAAAGTCTACATAAGCTTTTAATGTCGCATCCATCGGAATGGCCACCTTGCGGTTTGAGCCGGGAACATGAATATTGAAGTCTTTCTTGAACAGTGAGCCCTTCAGATTAAGCTGGTCATCATGTGTTATAATCTTATGAACATGAGCTTCTGCTGTATATAAGCGATTGCATTTCTGTATCTGCATCACCATCACAGGTATTGTGTCGATGACTTGCTCCTTCTTTTCTGTTTGCTGATGCGAACATGAAATGAAGGCAAAAAATACAGAAAGGATAAATATTAACCTCTTTTTCATACTAAATGTCTTTATTATGCTGCAAAGGTACGGCAAATTGTTCGAAAAACAAAACAAAATCATGTTTTTTGATGTTCTTTTGCTAAGAAATGAAAAAAAAAGCAGAAAAAGCACTTTTTTTTATATCTTGATTAAACCTTTTCATTTTCTTTACGTCAAAGTTACGATTAGAATTCATAAACTGAACTTTTATTATATCGTGTAAGATTCAATAGGAAATTTATTAGTTAGTATTTAGGTATGTAGGGCGCCTGCTTGTGAAAGTAGACGCCTTTTTTGCATCTGATTTTGTGTAAGAATGTAGATTTCGGTTCTTTTCTTTGGCTATTTCAAAAGAAAAATGTACTTTTGCAGTAAGAAAAAATAACGGAATGAAACGAATTGATTATATATTAATAGGTCTTTTGGCTATTTCTAGCTTGACGGCTTGTACAGAAAAGAAGAAGAGTAATATCATTATTGCTCCTAAACCGGTGGCTAAGGTTGTGAACAAAGCTACTCAGAAAATGAGTGATTATGAGCAGACCAGGGAGGCTGACTGGGTTGGTTCCCATTATAAAGTGGTGGTGAAGCGTAGTTCTGACAAGGAACTTCCGGTTCTCCAGTTGGACGAAAACACCAAGTATTATGATAACAGAATTTCGGTTAAGGTATTGAGAAGCGATGGCTCAGAATTCTTTAGCCGTACTTTCACAAAGAAAGATTTCACGTCTTATATTGACAAACATACACAGGACATGGGTGCTTTGCTTGGTATTGTGTATGTGAAAGCAGAAGGTGATTATCTTTACTTCGCAGCAAGTGTTGGGTCGCCTGATGTTACCAGCGATGAATATGTACCTATGGTACTTAAGATTTCCCGAATGGGTAGTATCTCTATATCAAAGGATGAGAAGTTGGATACCAACGCTTCTGCTGAAGAGGAAGAAGATGAAGAAGATGGGGTATAAAGCGGTTCTTCCTTTGATTCATAATGAGAAATTTATGGCAATTAGAACTTTTTGGATTAAATTCCATGCTTGATAAGCAGATTTCTTAGAAAACATTTGGAGATTCCGACAAATATAGACTGAACTTTCGCATGTGGTTTAAGTACGGGCTGAAGGCCCAAAAGCTTTACATATGCGCTTTAATACAAAAAAGAACAAAATAACCTGCTAAATATTTGGAAGTTACAGAAATATTGCTTAATTTTGCAAAAGAAAAGTTGCCCACGGCAATTTGAAAGCAAGCTTTCATTGCGCTCGTTTGCATCACAAACATTTAAATGATATAATTATGTTAGGAATAAATGCACCAAAAGTTTTAGCTAAAGGCAAATACGCACAAGCTGTTCGTAAAGCCGCTCTTGCATCCATCGGTGCAAAAGCAAAGAAAGATGATGCCACAAAGACATCAAATTATCCATATAAATTTGAGTGGAATTTAGAATGAATTTAGAAGAATACAAAATAGAACTTTTATCAGACTTTGATGAGTTGATAAATTTCTATACAGGAAAAGACAAAATGGATGACTTTCTTCATAATCACTTACAAGATTGTGAAGAGAGTCATTATTGTAAGACATTTTGTGTACGCTTAAAAGCGAATAACACGATTGTTGCTATTTTCGCCTTAGCATTCGACTCCGTTGACATAGATTCAGATGATTTTGATGATATGCGTATAGGTGCAGCAGGAACCGATTTACCTGCGGTAAAAGAAACTTTCCGAGAACAATTCGAACAAAAATATACTTATCCCGCTTTAGAAATTGCCTACTTAGCTATTGATAAAAAATTTCAAAGCTTACATCTAGGTTCAGCCTTAATTGAAGAAATAGCTTCGATGGCTAGAAACCAAAGATATGCTGGTTGCGTCTTCTTGACAGTAAGAGCTTGGCATACCTCTAATTATAGCGCAGTAGGTTTCTATGAAAAGAATCAATTTGCAAAATTGACTCCTGTTCCACAAATGGATGTTTGGCCAATGTACAAAACAATTTGGCCGAAAGAATGATCCCCCTATGCCCTTTACCTTTGCTTTACCCTTCGGCCAGCGATTTTCAATTCCGTTACGCGCTGGCGCCGGCCGAAGATTTACACAGATTCTGGGCTTGAATAGAGTCTAGAAACGTTAAAGAATACTAACAAGGTGTCGCATTGCTCACGAATGAGACACCAAAAACCAAAAATTCATACCTGAAAAAACAAATATTACCCCCCCCATTTCAAATAAAACCCTTAACTTTGCACCAGGATTTTTATAATCTGTATCATGAAGGATTTAAAATATTGTAAATTATAATCAAAACATAATAGATATGAAGAAAGTTTTAACTAAGAAAAAAGTATGTTGCTCTTTGGAAAAAGACAGTATATTTTCTATAAAAAAAAGATTAATATGAGAAATTACTTAACTGGAAAAGAACGATTGCTGGTCGCAATGCTTGCATTTATTCTTCCATTTTCTTTCGCGAAAGCAGAAGTAAGAGAAGATGGAAAGACTATTTTGCAAGGCTGGTACGTCGGAGTAGAGGGTGGAATGCCTTTCGGTTTCTCTACTTTCTCAAGTTTCGGACATGACAAGACGCACCTCGGTTGGGCTGCTGGCTTATATGGGGGCTATCGTTTCAACTCCATCTTCTCGGCAGAGTTATCTGCCAAATATGGAGAAATGAACTTGTCTGCACAAGACTGTTGCGTAGAACGTAACTATTGGTTGGGTAGCGACGGCGTGCTTTACAAGGCAGATGTCGTAGGCATGGACAGTTGGGAATATGCCAATCTGAAAAGCCATGTCTGTATGGGACAATATGGAGCCAGAGTAAATATCAATCTCCTTGGGCTGTTCCCTCAAACAGCTGACAGCCGATGGGATTTGGCAGTATCACCTCATATTTATGCAGTAACGACCAAGGCTGATATTCAGACTATAGCCGATGATGCCAAAGTGATGAAAGGTTCTACCAACTGGCATTTGGGTTATGGCGCAGACTTGCAGGTTGGTTACCAACTGACTTCGTGTCTGAAATTGGGCATCTATTCCGGTTTGACCCGTCTTACTGGCGAACGTATGGACGGAATGCCGGAATATCTGCATAAGAACAACTTCTTGTGGGAAAGTGGCATAAGATTAGGAATCAACTTGCCTTTTACCAATCATCATCCGTAACCCATAAAACAAGATAGAAAATGAAAGCAAAAAGAAGATTTAATATTTGGTTATGGGTGCTGTTATGCGTCCCATGCCTGTTGGCAAGTTGCGACCATGATGTTCATGATGGTGAGGATGAGGGTGGCTTGTCAGTATTGTTCACTTGGGCAGATGAAGCCGATCAAGGTACGGAAGTGAATGACGTGAAGCTCTGGATATTCAATGCCGATGACGGTTCGCTTGTAGAGGAAAAACATGGTGGTAGTGCGCAGGAGGTGGCAAACCAACGCTTCGCTCTTCCTGTAGGGCATTATCAGATTCTGGCTGCCACTAACCTTATAGAACCATTTTTTATCGGTGAGGCTACAAGAGCAACCCTCAATATGAACCAACTCATGTTTGGATTGTCCAATCCAAGTGCCTCTCCCGACCATGCCTATTATGGTGTCACGGACATCGGTATAGACAAATCAAATGTCAACTACATAACCAAAAATGAAATGCGCCATATACTTGCAGAATTGACCATCTTCATTGAAGGAGTTCCTGACAATTTTGCAATGATAGGTAAGGTTCTGAATGTTGCAACCGGACTCCTTCCCCTGCAAAAGAATGAGGATGGAACATTCGGGACGGCAAGCTATACCAAGGAAGAGTGTGATATACCTTTGAGAATCGCAGTGCCTGGCGAAACTTTAAAAACGGAAACATTACGCTTGATGCCGACAGCCAATGGTTTTCATACCACCAAGTTGTTTATCCAACTGATTTCTCCTGGGGGAGTAGTTAGCAACTACGACATCGAAGCACCCGTCATGAAATCTGGCGGCAAGTACAAGATAAACTTAGAATTTGAGGAGATGAAACCTTACATGTATCTTACGAGCACGAAGATAGATGATTGGACTGAGGGATGGATTTATCGTGGTGAAATCCTGAATCCTGAAGATTAAGCGCCCCTATCATTTAAGCAAGAATCAAAACAAGAATATAAACATAAAAATAGTAAAAGACAATGAAAAAGAAGACTTATCTCATTGCCCTGATGGCAATGGCTTTGACATTGGGCAGCTGTTCAGACAACGAGAATGGTATCGGAGGCGAGACCTCCAAGTATATCACCGTTTCTACCAGCATCGGCAATATGACCCGTGTTGCCACAGATGCGAATGGCGGTCAAACCTTTGAGGAGGGTGATGAAATCAGCGTGTATGCCTGGACTGGTGCCCCTACTGTTGCTCCTGAGACAAGCGAGCGTGTAGTGAACAACGCCATCAATAAGTTGACCAACGGCTCATGGGTATCAACTCCGCAGATGCTGTGGAAGAACAACCGTGACAAACATTATTTCATCGGTGTGTATCCTACAGCAGCAATATCCGATTTTACAGCTGGCGAATATAAGCTTGATGTTGCGAAACAGGAGGATAGCGACCTTTTGGTGGCAGTCAACAAAGATGGCATATCCTATAATGCCGATGAACAGCAAACGGTGCCATTAGCGTTTACTCATGTGATGTCGAAGGTGATAGTCAATATACAATATCGCAATCAGTTTGGTGGTAAGCCTACCGTAGAGAGCCTTGTTGTTAAGAATGCCGCATCTGATGCCTCTGTCAATCTCTTGACCAAGACTGTAACTGTAGCTACAGATGCTGCTCGCACCGACATCAGTATCCCTGTAATCAAGGCAAATGAAAAATATGAGTCTATCATGATACCACAATCAGGCATTACCAAGATTGCTGTTAATATAAATGGCAAGCAATATGTCTACACTCATCCTACTGATATCAAACTGGAGGGTGGCAAATATACGGTAGTAAATCTCATTGTAGGTCGTGACGAGATTACTCTTGGCAATGTAAGCATCGCTGATTGGGGCGAAGGAGAAAACATCAATGGTGGTGAAGCGCAAACAGATTAAAAGATTTGTATAATATTTAAAATTATAAAGTCATGAACATAAATAAAATATTAGTGGCAGCAGCAATGGCTCTTGGATTCGTTAGCTGCTCAAGTGAAGGAGAATTGACTCCTGCTATAGATACATTGAAAGATACTCCGTTGCAGATTAATGCATCTGTAGCAGGTATGAAAACACGTGCAGGATATGATGCTAATAGCGTACCTAACCAATTCTATCTTAAGATAAGACAAGGTCTTAAAGAGCAAAAAAAATATTGGTATGATGTTGTCATGAAACTGGAAAATGGCCAATGGGTTGCTTATAATGCTGAAAAAGAGACTGAAACGGTTCAATTACTTCGAGCAGGATATAATATAACTTGCGATCTCCATTCTACTACATTTCCTGGATACGAACTGGATGAAAGCGGAAACCAGATTAAATCTATAGAATTAGAGGTTCTGGCAGACCAAAGCTTAGATGCCAGTGTCAAGGCAAGTGACCATTTGTATGCCTTAAACAAAGATAAAAATATGGAGGTTAAGGCTATTGAGTTAAAATTGGAACATCAAATGTCAAAACTCTCCCTAGAGTTGACTTTGGGTAGTCAATATGAAGAGGAGCAAAATCCTGTCAATAATATGCAGATTGTAGGAACTAAGAGAAAAGTAAATTGGTCAGATGGACATTCGGATGTTAGTGATGACGCTTCTGCAGAGCCAATTATACCATATCTTGCGGGTTACACCAAGCCTACGGATGATTCCCCAAAAGCGAAAGTTTGTTATGAGGTGATTTTAGCTCCACAGACTGTTGAGGCAGGAAACTTTGGTGTTGAATTTAAAGTTTTAGGCAAAACTTATCGTTGGTACAGTGATGCTGCTGTTAAATTGGAAGAAGGCACTCAATACACATTGCAACTGACGGCTGGAAAAGATCAGGCTAATCTTGTAGAAGTTACATCTAAGGCTTGGAATACAAAACACAAAAACGAAAATAATGAAGAAGTGGACAACAAGTCGGATATAGAAACCTTTTAATGACTAGAAGTATGAAAATTATAAATAAATACATATTGGTGGCTGTAGCTTCTCTATCTGTTGTTGCGTGTAGCCAAGATGATGGCTTGTCAAATAGCTATCTTAAAGATTCGGATGCTGTTCACATTACAGCCCAAGTGGGAAGTAATGAAGCTACAGGTGGCTTTATTTCTCGCTCCAATCCATTGGGTAGTGAAGTTGAGCAAGCAAAGTTTAATGAAGGCGATGCCATTTCTGTTGTTGCAGATAACCAAGATGCCGTTATTTATTCTTATGATGGTACCAGTTGGAGTCCAAAAGAAAAAGGTCTGCACTTAGTTTGGAATAGTAACGAGATGAATTTTAAGGCTTTTTATCCTGCAAATGCTAATGATGCTTCTTTTACAGACTTCACACTACCTACTGCATACAATAGCTTAGAGGACTTGGCTTTGGGTGACTATATGACATTTAGTGGTAGCCGCAAGCGTAGTTCCGATAATGATGGCGTGAACTTGGAAATGGAGCGCAAAATGGTGCGCATCGTTGTCGGCCTAAGAGATGTTAATGTTTGGGGAGACACGATGGATGAAGGGTTGGAACTGACAGAAGTAATAATCCATCCTAATACAAATGGATATTCCGATGGTGAAGTTGTTCCCGCTGATTCAAAAGATGTTAGTGTGAAAGCGTACAAACACACTGATGGTAAGTTTTATGCGCTTATTACTCCGACAATGCCAGTGTCGGATATGTATAATTATTTGCTTTTCATGACAGTAAAGGTGGCAAAGCCTGATGGCACAGGTGAGCAAGAATTTGAAGTTAGGCGCATTCCACATACAGGTACAGAAGCTGGTAGTAGCTACGAGTACTTTTTAAAGATTGGTAAGGACGAACTTGTTGTAGATAAAATTACAGTATCTGATTGGAAAACTGGTGAAGCGATTCCTGGTGGCGAGGCTTTAGACGATGTAGAGTTTGTTAAAAAGACGATTGCAGATGCTTTGGCTGCAAATAAAACTGATATAGAATTAACATTGAATAGTTACTACAATAGTAGCGAGCTATCTGCTGCGATTAGAGATGCTCTAAAAACAACCACTGATGGAAGTGTCAATTTAACACTGAAGGATGTTACTTTCTTCCAAACAGGCTTAGATAATTATATTAATCATTGTAATAAGTTGAAGTCAATTACTTTACCAGATGCTACAGAATTTAGCATGTGGGCATTTGCAAATTGTGATAAGTTGGAGGAAATATATGCTCCAAACGTGTCAGTGCTAGGAAGTCGAGTTTTTAATGGTTGTAAAGGATTGAAGAAGATTGCATTGGGAGCTCTTACAAATGTGACTTTGGGGGATGATAGCGAAGCCTTTTTTGGTTTGAATACAGAAAATGTTGATTTGGTCTTGTCTGAATCGCAGAAACAGATGAAGAATCGAAATAATTGGTACTCTACCGAGGAGGATTATAAGTCTACTGATGATTATACGAAAAATATTTTTTTGGGAAGACAATTCAAGTCTGTGACTTTACAGTAATTTAAAACGAGATTTACATATAGACTCCTAAGCTGGGCAGGAGTATAAGGTGCCCAGCAACTTTTATGAACAAAGTGGGGGCTGCAAGCGGTGGTAATGCCGACTTGCAGCCCTTATTGTATGTAACGCATTCGGCGTATAATCGTTTGTAGCTTGCTACTGCAAATAACAAACGATTATGAAGGAACAAAAATTATTATCAACATCAGTTTTAGTTGAGGCTGTAAGTGTAGCATTGAAATCGCTTACCGTAGATGACGAGGAAAGAACGAGCATAATGGAAGAGCTACAAGCTAGCATAGCTTATGAGCAGAACCGCTCAAGTCCTATTGCTTTCCTAAAAGGCAAGGCAGAAGACGAGTGTGTTGTCTTGAAGAATGTAGCTTGGCTAGAAGCGGATGGCTGCTACACTAAGTTCCATTGCATGGATGGAAGCACACACATTCTTACAGCAAATCTTGTTTCTACTCTGCGCCAACTAAAAGCTAATGGTTGGGATGACTTTCTTCGCATCCACAAGTCGTATGCCGTGAATTTCAATCATATCAAGTCAAAATGTGGCAATACCTTGCGAGTTGGCAAGACAGAGTTAACCATCGGAAGAACCTATCGAGAATACTTTGAAAAACACATCATTATCCTAAACAAATTATCTTAGTTTTGTTGTTCGTATGCCATTGCATACCGTTTGTATGACCCGTTTTGCCTTTTCAAGACAATGTTATACCTTTGCGGCATCAACGTTGAAAGGCGGAACCTGAAAAGCCTACAGAATAACGAGTAAGGAAAATATCTAATATTTACAATTATGGCTACAATCAATACAGCACCTTCGCAGGTCGCTACTTCGGCTCTCGAATCATTACCTTTGGAGAATATTATCGGCGCTCCTCTTGATGCGTGTATCAAAGCTCAGGCTCAAGCGGCACAGACCTCGGCAAGGTTTATCCATGAGGTCGGTTTGCAGAGCAAGGATGATAATGGTGAGTACCAGGCTATCAATGTCGCTTTCACTTTTGTGCAAAACGGCAGACTTACTCGCCTTAACATTCCATTGCTCACCATCGTGCCTATCCCTTACATCGCTATCCAAGACATTGATGTGGCTTTTAAGGCAAACATCAACGCTGCCTCTAGTTCTTCTGACGAGACTACATCCAACACAGAGTATAATGCAGAACTCTCTGGTGGCGGAAGATGGGGCTGGGGATTGTTTGGTGTGAATCTCAACTTGAAGGGGGCTGTCTCTTCCAAGCGTGACTCCCGTGCTACACAAGACTCCAAGTATTGCGTGGAGTATACGATGGATATTGGTATTCATGCAGGGCAAGACAGTATGCCTGGCGGTATGGCTAAGGTGTTGGAAATATTGAACAATAGTATTACGCTGTCTGAGCCACAGGGTACTTTAGCTGTGAATGCTAACGACTTTGTCATCCAAGAGAATGAAGACAAGAAGCATGCTCAGTTGATTGTCACCTACAAGAGTCCGGAAGGAATTTATGAGCCAGATAAGATAACGTGCAAACTAGGTAATGATGCTCAAAATGGACTGTTAGCAGGCAATAGTGTAGTTTATATGTTGACCAAGACAGGTACTTATACATTGACAGCTGGTGCCTTGAAAGAAACAGTGACGGTGAATAGCAACAAGGAAACAACGTCAGACACCAAAAAGGATGAGTCATGATGAACAGTGAAGATAATCGACAGTTGGTGCCTTTGCGAGAGTTAATAGCTACGACCTTGGAGGCAGCTATCGAGGCTGATATGGCGGCTTTGCGTTGCTATTATAACAATCTGTGCGAACTCGCTTTTGATAGCGATGATGCAGAGAAACAGGCAGTTCCTCGTCTTAGGCATCTTTCATTCTCCTATGCTAATGGCGATGAGCAGCAGCATCAAGTGAAATTGCCAGTGCTGTCACTTCTACCACTGCCCATGCTACAGATGAAGGGGATTGATTTCTCCATGGATGCCCAATTGGTGGAAATGAGAAACTTTGATTCGGATGGTGAGAAGACGAATCATGAACTTTACGTCTCTCTAGCCCCACAATCCAAGGCTTTTCAAGAGGAGAAGGGTATAGCTACAGGCTATTCCGCAAAGATAAATATCTCGATGCAACAGAGTGATATGCCTGGAGGCATGGCTCGCTTGCTTCAGATGGTAAATAACTTAAACTTATAAAATCATAGAGCTTATGTTGGATTCCAATAAATTAGGTGGGTTTGAATGCCCTGTTTGCAAGGGCTTTATCCCTGTGAGAATAGAAGAACTGGTGGTAAGTTTGCAAGTGTCTTGTCCTTCGTGCGGTCTGTTGCTGACACTGGATAAGAATAACTCTGGAAAGGCTTTGGGATTGATAGATAATGTACTGAAAAACAAGAAATATGGTTAGAGCATGGCGCAAAAGAATATCTATGGTAAGCCATAATATCCAGAAATTTGCTAAGAAAAAACCCGAAAAGTGCAAAAGGAAGGAGGTTGTGATACGCAGCATCTTGAAAGAGGAGATACCAGATTTGTATCTTTTGCAAGAGGTGACTAGTCAAAATTTCTTCAAGGAGGAAATGCAATGCTTGCGTTCTTCTGACTATTATGTGGCAATGGGACCAAGTTTCTCTTCTGGCAGTTATCTGGAGAGCTATCCTTTGATTTTCAATTTGGCTACGATTCATTATGCTCCATTGCCTTATCGTATGAATGGGCGTATGGCAAATAAGGTCATCCCATTTTCCATAAGAGGTAAGAAGTCACGTGCCAATACCTACTTTGAGGTTTTCATCCCAAAGGGAAGATACAATCTCCGTCCTCCCAAAGTTATATCGGGGGATGAGGAACGTGACCGAGAGTATGATGAGAGGCACAGTAATCTTGCTCATCGCAAGTACTTGGAGTATTATCGTTTACGTATCTTTGCTGTGCATACTTCTCCTGGATTGGATTTGAATAAGCAAATTCAGAGCGTAATCTCAGCACTGGAGAAGGAAGGTGAGAAAGTGGCTTGTATGGCTGTTGGGGATTTCTATGGTGAGAAAGGTGCTAGGAAAACTATGAATAATTATGCTGGCAAGATAGACCTTCCCGATAAGCCTACCAACTATAAGCTAAATGGTGAAGCTTCGCAAAGAGCCGACATGTTTGTGAGGGGCTATGGAGTAGCTCCCTGTGGGGGTGTTCGGACAATATTTCCTCATAGTGTGGGTATAGATGATGGCGCTGGCTATATCAAATCAGGTATAGACCATGCGGCAATAATAGGTACTTACGAGGTGGTGAGTTCTTCTACGATTACAGCAGGTGAAATCATCGACAAATACCAGTCGCTCTATGAATTGAATGGTAGAATTTAGCTAGGCTACCACCACTCTTGCCTTTTCCTTAAAAAGGGTCTATATGCCACGATGAACAGGAGGCGTATAGACCCTTGGTTATATGGTGATATTCGTAATCTACATCTCTGCTTTCAGCAGCTTTATCTCCTCTGACGTCAGCCCCGTCATATCCATGATAGACGCTTCATCCATACCCTTTGCCAGCATCTTCCTGGCAATTTCAAGGCTTCGCAGGTTCATGCCTTCAGCTCTGCCTTCTTCTCTACCTTTCTCCATACCTTTTTCCATACCTTCCTTCATACCAATTTCCTTACCCTCAGCTATACCTTCACGCTTAGCAGTGTCTACGGAATTCTTGATGTCGCGATATGCCATCTTGCTGGTCTCGTACTCCCTCATTTCCTGCGGAGTAAACTTGGCTATCTCGGCTTCCTCGAAGAGGCGGTCGAAAACCTTGTCGCACAGCTCTTTCGGGCGCTGGGTAAGCTTATAGAGATTCTTCAGTGCATAGAGCCACTTCTCGTAGAGCGTATCCAGTTCTTCCAGGGATTTGTTGAACTTGGAAATCTCTACATAGATATATTCGAGTTTGTCG
>JAJWOH010000092.1:0-14389 GCA_021635485.1 Segatella copri
AGTTCTCGGAGTACAGAACTGATATGACCAAGAATTTGAAGGAATATCAGTATCTGAATAACTACGAGCCTTTGAAGAAATACGTGGAAGATATGAAAGCTTCCGGCAAGTGCAATCCCGACTTTAAGTTGGGCATTGCGCTTGAAGCAGCCGAATTCAACAAGCAGGCACTTGTATATTGCCTTGCTGGTAGCAATTTTAATGAAATGACTGCTGGTAATGCCATGAAAATGGCTTCTTGTGTGAAAGATGATGGCAGTATGGATTTTTCGTTAGTCAAGGAGTTCGTCAAGAATGCGAAAGATGCAGATATGACGATTTATGGTCATACGCTGGCTTGGCATTCTCAGGCAGCCAATAAGTACCTCAAAAATCTTATCAAGGATAAGGAGTTGCCACCTGATCCAAATGGTGGAAACAAGTACTTGGAGATTGCTTGTGGCGAAGCTGGTGCCAATAAATGGGATAAACAGATTAGTTATGTGTTGCCTAAGGCATTGGTTAAGGGACAAAGTTACGTGATGACCGTTAAGGTAAAGGCTTCGGATGGTGGAACTTTTGCTGCTTGGCCTATTTGGGAAGCAAGTGATAATAAAAACGAATGGGGTGGTAGTAATGATGTTCAGTATTTGGCTGATTATGACATCACTAACGATTATTCTACTTTGACTTGGGAGTTTACTGCCAATTTCCCTATTGATAAGCTCCAGTTTGTGTTCGGTAACGTAGGAGGAACCATTTCTTGCGATGACTTTAAGTTGACGAAAGCTGGTTCTGATGAGAATCTTATTGAAAATGGAGACTTTGCAAAAGAGTCGGCTCGTGGTTGGAATCCGACTGGCTGTACCATCAAGGTGGCTTCTGCAGCCGCAGCTGTCGAGGTAGAACAACTAGTTCATGAGCAAACCTATACTGATGGACCTTTCCCATTCTATGCTATGGGTTGCGAACCACCTGTTGTGAATGGGGCTATCCATTTTGTTCCAACAGGAGATTGGTCTCAGTTCTTTGTTATGCCAAGTAGCAACAATACGCTTTCTGAGGGTAATTATGTGGTTTATCTTGACTTGTCTGCTTCAAAGGATGCTAGTGGAGTAGAATTGACTATGCAGAATGGTTGGGATGCAAATAGTAACCAGCAAATTACTGTAAAAGTACCTGTTTCTGCTGGTCGTCATACCGTAAAACTTCCGATGCCTAATATTGCTGGAGGTAATTATGATATTATCTTGAAACCACAGACAGCAGATGCTACTTTGGATGTACATTCTGTTAAGGTTTATCAGGTCAAGAATCTCAACTCCATTCCTCTCACCGATAAAGAGAAGAAAAATGTTCTTACCACTGCCATGGGAACTTGGATTGATGGTATGATGGAGGCTACTGATGGTTATGTTACATCTTGGGATGTTGTGAACGAGGCCCTTTCTGGTGCCGATAAAGATGGTGATGGCAAGTTTGACTTGCAGTCTGCTAAACGAGGCAACGTTTCAGCTGACGATGCAAAGAACAATTTCTACTGGCAGGATTATCTCGGCGACATCGACTATGTTCGCACAGCCGTGGCTGATGCTCGCAAGAGTTTTGCCGCCCATAATGGTGACCCTGAGAAATTGAAACTCTTCATCAATGATTATAACTTGGAGAGCGATTGGGACGACAATGGCAAGTTGAGGAGTTTGATTCAGTGGATCAAGGATTGGGAGGCTGATGGCGTGACCAAGATTGATGGTATCGCATCTCAGATGCATATCTCTTGCTATGCTGATCCTGTCAAACAGGAAAGTGTGAAAAAACATATCGTCAAGATGTTGGAGTTGATGAAGGAAAGTAAAAAGCTTTGCAAGATTTCTGAACTTGATATGGGTTATGTTGATGCCGCTGGCAAAGACGTAACTTATGATCAGATGACTGAGGAACAACACAAGGAAATGCGTGACCTCTACACCTTCGTTCTCCAGAAGTACTTCGAGATTATCCCTATAGATAAGCAGTATGGCATCACTCAGTGGTGTGCTACAGATTCTCCTAAGGATTCAGGTTGGCGTCCTGGTTTGGCTACTGGTCTCTGGGATCTCAACTATCTTCGCAAGCATACCTATGCAGGTTTCGCTGTAGGTCTTGGTGCTCCAGAATATTGGAAGGAAGCCAAGTAAATACTCTAAAAGACATTAGTTTTAGGTTTATCATACAAAGATTAACCGAAAAAAGATGTTAGTCGTTAAGGTTGGCTGTGTTGTGATGACACGGTCAACCTTTTTGCTTTGTAACATTTGTCTTGCAATATGTTAAATGTGAGTCAGTAAATAAAAAATAATTCTGATTTTTGAGGTTGTATCACTTCTTTTTTGTATCTTTGCGCTTAAATATCACTATACTGATATATAATGGCTATTTTATGGCTTAATGTTCACTTAAATGATAATTAAGTATATGAAAGATTTGTATGAATATTCTACTCCGGAACTGGTGAGATTGCTGGGAAATCGCTTTAGGGAATACAGAATGCGATGCAATTTGACACAGAAGGAAGTGGCAGAACTGACAGGCATTGGTATGACTACTATCCACAAGTTTGAGAATGGATGTGCTAGAAACATATCACTTTCTACATTGATTCTCTTGCTCAAGGTGGTGGGACAGATCAATGCGCTTGATAACTTAATGCCCGAATTGCCACCATCCCCTTACTTGATGACCAAGGGAGATAAAAAGGTACAAAGAATTAGACACTGATAATAGCGAATGATTTATGGTTAAGACTTTAAAAGTAATCTTGTGGGATGAGGAAGTTGGTAGGTTGTCATGGGACGACAAAAGGCAAATGTCCTACTTCACTTATAATCCAACTTTTGTGCATAGGGGTATTGATATATCTCCTCTATGGGCATCCATACGCAACAATAGAGGACTTATGCCTATTTGGGGAGAGGAACAGAGAATTTATCAAAAACTTCCTGCTTTCCTGGCTGACTCATTGCCTGATTCTTGGGGCAATCAGTTGTTTGATCTTTGGAGACAGCAGAATCATCTCTCCAATACGGAAATTTCTCCTCTTGATAAGTTGTCATTTATCGGTAGAAGAGGAATGGGTGCTTTGGAGTTTGTCCCAGAGTATGAGAGGAGTAAGAAATCAGAGAGGATTGATGTCAATTCCTTGGTTGCACTTGCTGAACGCATATTTACTGAACGAGAGGAGGCTCAGATTTTACCAGAGGAATCTCTTACCATGCAGTCGCTCTTGACTGTGGGAACTTCTGCTGGTGGCAGGCAGCCTAAGGCTGTTATTGCTATCAATTCGGCTGATGGTGAGATAAGAAGTGGACAAATCTCGGATCTTGATGGATATGATTACTACTTGTTGAAGTTTGGAAATGCTGATTTCAACTCTGCCGAACTAGAAATGACATACTACGATCTTGCCATCAAGGCTGGCATCAATATGATGCATTCTGAACTCTTGACGGTTGATGGCAGCAAGCACTTCATGACGCAGAGATTTGATAGAAAAGATGGGAAGAAGCTTCATACTCAAACTTTGGCGGCTATGTATCCTGAGGCAAATAGTTATGAGCAACTTATTTCTGTTTGCAGGTCGCTCCATTTGCCAGAGGCTGATTGTGAAGAGGTTTATAGAAGAATGATATTCAACGTGCTGGCAAACAATACTGATGATCACAACAAAAACTTCTCCTTCATGATGGATAGGATGGGTAATTGGCGGTTATCACCTGCTTATGATCTTACCTATATCCTCAATATGGGTGGAGTGCAGCCCAATCAAGACCACTGTATGTTTATCAGGTCCAAACTGCGTAATATTTCAAAAGAGGATGTCTTGCAATTTGCATTCGATAATGGTATTCGAAAGCCTGAGAGTATTATTGGTGATGTAAAGAATGCTTTGTTGCAATTTAGGACTGTGGCTGTAAAATATGCAGTGGATGAAAAATGGATAGGCAGAGTGGAGGCTACCATCCTTTCTCATCTGAAAGAATGGGGTGAGTATGAAGATGATAAACCGACGTTATCTGTAGAGATTAATGGTCATCAAGTGACTGATGTACATATAGAGCAAGCCTACAAGGGCAACTTTCATTTATGTGCAAAGATAGATGGCAGGGAAAAGAAGTTTGTGATAAGCAAAAACAAGAATGAGTTTTCCCTTATAGAGAGTCTCGGAATCGCTAATCTTACAGAGAAACAACTGTTGACTATGGTTGAAAAATTCCTATGTAAGTAAAGAAATATAAAGGTCGGTTGTGTTGTGATGACACGGTCAACCTTTTTGCATTTTTTTAATGATGATAATATTCTCTTTCTCCTATGTGTCATTCTTGAAAGAGATTGTCTAGTGTGACTTCGCTGTTTACTATACTTTCCTTAAAATGGCACGAAAACGCACTTTTTCTCACTTTTTTTTCGAGAAAAAGTGCGTTTTCGTGCCAAAATCTTTAATTTGGCTTCCCAGAGAAGGACGTGATGTATTAGGCCATCCTACAAGCGGAATCTTTATTCACAAGGGTAGAAAAATTGTGATGAAGTAGTTAGGTTTTGTGATAAAATAAAAATAGTTTTGTTGTTTAGATGTCCTTTCACCTTTCATCTATCTTCTTGCATTTCAGATAGATGAAAGGTGAAAGGACTTTTTTGTTTCTTATAGGTGCTCTAGCCAATTTTCGGGAGTGATGATCGTTTTATCCTTCACATCGTATGTGTTTAGGAAGGAAGCAGGAAACTGAGTATTTGCTCTCTTTGGATTCCATTTCATTTCGAAGAGAGTAAACTGTCCGTCGCTTTCCTCGATGTAGTCTATCTCTTGCTGTTGGTTGGTTCGCCAGAAATAGCTGTTTACATATCTTCCTTCATACTGGTTAGCTTTTATTCTTTCGCTGATAACGAAGTTCTCCCACAAGGCACCAACATCTTGTCGAAGGGCCAAAGGCGCAAAGTTTTGCAATATGGCATTTCGGATACCATTGTCGTAAAAGTAAAACTTCTTGGCTCGTTTCAGTTCTGTGCGCAGGTTTCTGCTAAAACCATTTAGCTTGAAGATGATATAGCATTTTTCTAGCAAGTCTACATATTTTTCCACGGTTTTGCTGTCCGTACCTACTGTCTGTGCCAGCTCATTGTATGAAACTTCGCTAGTAACTTGCAGTGCTAAAGCAGTGAGTAGCTTGCTAAGCAATGCAGGTCGGCGTATACTCTCTAAGGTGAGCAAGTCCTTATAGAGATAACTATTGGACAGATTGTACAAGATGTCTTTTGCATCTTTTGTATGATTGATGACATCTGGGTATGAGCCATAGATGAGGCGATTCTCTAGTGTTTGCTTTACTGTAAGTAAGCCTTGAGATTCGAGTAATTCACCAGTGGACAATGGAAAGAGATGATACTCAAACTTTCTGCCTGTCAGTGGCTCATTGAGCTTGTTTTGTAATTCAAATGAGGAAGAGCCTGTTACCAGTAATTGTACTTCAGGGAAGTTGTCAGTAATCAATTTTAGGGTTAGCCCTATGTTTTCTACTCTTTGTGCCTCGTCTATCATGACAATCTTGTGTTTGCCAATGAGCAATTTTAGTTCTTGGCTATTCACCTGGGATAGCATTTCTTTTACTTCTGGCTCATCACAGTTTAATTGCAATATAGGTTCCGTACGTTTTTCAAGTATCATTTTGAAAAGCGTACTTTTTCCTACTTGTCTGGCACCTATTATAATAATAGCTTTACCACCAAACATTCTGGCCTCTATCGTTTCTTGTAGTTTCCTTCTTATCATTTTATTCTTATGTTTAAATCTTCTGCAAAGGTAATGAAAATATTCGCTAATCCAAAAAATAACACTGTTTTTTTGGATTATAATCCGAAAATTCGTACTGATTTTTTGGATTAGGGACATTTTTGAGCTATTTTTGCCTTGTTAATAGGGTGCCATGTAACTTTAGTTTATACCCAATGTTATGGGTTGTGAAAATTCTTAATCTAGTATCTGTTGCTTGTAGCCCTAGGAGTTGATGATTGTTGTTCCAGAAGCTAATGCCTTTAACTCCTGTTCCTAATGATTGCAAGTCCTAGAATCGCATATCTTTTGGCGACCGCCAAAAGAACTACGGAAGGCATTCTTCTCACTATTACTTACGTCACTTGTAGGCATCAAGCCCTACGCTTGTAATCATTCAGTACTGGGAGGGCAGGTAACAAACCTGCCCTCCCAGTGCATTTTGATACGTTTGATAAAGTATTTGATATATGGCGCAAAGCCTATGTCGGATTATTCTTGTAATTTTGCAACGAATAAACAATTTAATCATATACGAATGAAAAAGAAAAATATCCAGACCCCCGTTTTATCAATGGCCATTGCTGCATGTATGATATCTCACCAGCAAAATGCGCAGGCCGGAGAAAATCCGTCCCTGCAAAATGATTCCGTGCCTTATGTAACCATGCCGGACGTTTCCCCTAAACTCACCACAGGAGATGGAAATCCCCTGCTGGATTTTATGTTTACAGCGGATCCAACTGCAGTAGAATATAATGGCAGAATTTATGTGTACGCAACAAACGATCAGCAACAATATGATTCAATAGGCGGTTACGGAAAAAACTCCTACGAATACATCAAATCTCTGGTGATGATGTCTTCCGATGACATGACAAACTGGACCTATCACGGAATTATTAAAACAGACAGCATCGCCCCATGGATACAAACATCATGGGCACCGTCGATCGCAAAACGTGAGGAAGCGGACGGCAAGACTCACTTCTACCTCTATTTCTCCAATAGCGGGGGTGGAACCGCAGTGCTGACATCCACATCCCCCATAGGACCGTGGTCAAGCCCGCTGAATCATAGTTTGGTAGACACAAACACTCCCGGCATAGCAGGAGAATGCAAAGCCGCTTTCGATCCGGGTGTAGTCATCGATGACAAAGGAAATGGTTGGCTGACAGTAGGCGGAGGATGTGCTCGCATTATGCGTTTGGGAAAAGACATGATTAGTGTGGATGGCCCGATAAAGCCCATCAGGGCTCCCCATCATTTCGAAGCTAACGAATTAAACTACATCAACGGCACATACGTTTATACTTATAACATAGATTGGCAAGATTTTAGCGACTGGCCTCTCCCGACAGAGAAACCAACCACCTGTTGCATGAGTTACATGACTAGCAAAACTCCGCTGGTAACCAAAAGTTGGAAATACCAGCACAACTATATGAAAAACCCTGGAGATTATGGATTTGACTACAGCAACAATCATACACATCTACACAAATTCCGCGGGAAATGGTATGTATTCTATCACACAATGAGTTTGCAACATAGTTTCAATACAACAGCTGGTTTTCGTAATGTTTGTGTCGATGAAATACAAGTTGACGAGAATACTGTGAATATCCACATGGGTAATCAGACTCTGAAAGGCGTAAAACAGATACAGCCTATGAATCCGTTCATCATCCAGCAGGCCGAAACCACAGCAGCCACACAAGGTGTCAAGTTCACAAATGGAAAAAGCATCGGGGACATGTATGCCGTTACCGTTCCCAACAAGACTGGCATCATTGCTGTCAGAGGTGTGGAATTCAACAAAGTACCTTCCAGTCTGGAAATTAAGGCATCCGGAAACGGAATCATAGAAGTCCGCCGGGATAGGCCGGACGGAGAAGTCATAGCTTCAATCAAAGTCGGTACCCTGCAAATGAAACTCATAGAATCCCAACTTCAAAAGAATATGACAGGCACAATGGACCTCTGTTTTGTCCTGAAAGGAAACAATATCACATTCGACGAATGGAAGTTCAAATGATAACTTCCTGATGACAAGGAGGGTGCATTGCCCATTATGATGCACTCTCCTTAACTTCCTGTACGTATCCCGCGCTGAGGAGACTATGCATGGAAGCTGTGCTATCGTTGGATTCTCTTGTTTGTTTTTGCAACACTAAGATAAGTGAATTCTTCGACATGGCAAAATCCTGGGCCGCTCGGCTCTGCCGCTTGACTTGTTCAAGAACTTTTTGCTGCTCAGGTGTTTAAAAAGTTTAATTTATAATAGTGTTGCGTAATTAAGGACTATGGGACATATTATTAAACTACAATGGAAAATCGCTGGAATGCTGGGCATCTTGCTTCTATGTTCAATGCAAACTGCAGCGAAAACAGTTGCGGATTCCTCCCTGAAACCACGTGTTGTCGTACTTACGGATATTGCACCGACAGACCTTGAACCCGATGACATGGAATCAATGGTCCGCCTGCTGGTCCATGCTGACCTTTATGAAATAGAGGGACTGATTGCGACAGGAGGATGGAACAGCTGCGGGAGATCTTATCCGGACGAATGGATGGAAAACATGCAGAAAGTAATTAATGCCTACGAGGAGGATCTACCGAATCTAATGAAACGATCCGGACAAAAGGGTTTCCTGCCAGTAGAAAAGGAAGCTGGCAAACAAACGTTGGGTTATTGGCCAAGTGCTGCCTATTTGCGTAGCAGGACTGCATTTGGCAGCAGAGATTTAGGCGTAAGCAAACTTGGAGAGGAGAATCGCTCACAAGGTAGCCAAATGATTATCGACCTGGTTGACGAAAAGGACGACCGTCCCTTATGGGTTATGGTTTGGGGCGGTGCAAATACACTGGCTCAAGCGATATGGACTGTCAGGCAGGAACGAAGCGAAACGGAAGTTAGAAAGTTTCTGAATAAGTTGTGTGTTTATACAATTACAGACCAAGATGTATGCGGAGGTCCCCCTGTGGATTATGCCTTCAGTTCTCATCAATGGATCCGCAAGACTTGCGGCAAGGATATCCGCTTTTTCTGGGACGACAGCGCCTGGATCGTGCAGAACGCCATAGGAAGCCAGAATTGGAACGAATACGCAACTCATATACAAAATCACGGGAATCTAGGGAAAATATATCCGAAAAACAAATACGGAGTGGAAGGCGACACTCCTTCTTTCCTACATGTAACCCCAAATGGATTAAACGATCCGACCGTATGTAGCCAGGCAGGTTGGGGTGGCTATTTCCGATGGGGACTGTCACCAGACAGTCTGACAACATGCTACACAAATGCAGATCCGGCAGTCAGATGCATATCGGAGAAATATGAGAAATACTTCTATCCCGCAATATTCGCCAACTTCATGGCACGTATGGATTGGGCTGCATACGGCAAAGGAAACCGTAACCCGATAGTCATCGTAAATGGTGAAAAGGGATTGAACCCGATTATAATTGAACCAGAAACAGAAGAGGAACTCCAATTAAACGCTTCAAAATCTGTGGATCCGGATAAAGATAAACTGACATTCCACTGGTGGATATTGCCGGAAGCGGGTACTTACACCTCAACGGTAAGTATCAGAGAGGCAGACAAAGCTAATGCCATTCTACGTATCCCCCAGGATGCGGCAGGAAAAGAACTGCATATAATCTGTGAAGTGACAGACAATGGGACTCCGGCACTGACCAGTTACAGAAGGGTCATCATCCGCCCAAAACTTGGCGAGACATTCAACCTTTCTAGGCAGCGATAAACATAACTATAAAGGCAATGTTATCAGAAAAAGATAATTCAGTAATTGATATTTAACATATAACAAATTCCCAGAGAAGGACGTGATGTATTAGGCTCATCTGTATATTTTTCCTCTGTTTTGACCAAACATTTGGGGAATCTGGAATATTTTGGGTAAAAACATTTGGGGAATCTGGAATATTTGTTTATTTGACTTTTTCTGATTTCCTCTTCAAATAGGTTTGATGGTGTATCATTTTCGTTATAATGTTGGCTATCAAACCTATTTGGTGCTTCTCACAAAGTATTTGTTACACCACGCAAAGTCTTTTTCAGCCTTTTCTGTTATTTTTGCAAGCGGAAATGAGAAACATTTCTCGTTCCACGAATGAACAATTATTATCAATAAACTTAAAATTAAAAGCGTATGAAAAAGATTTTTACTTTGATTGCTGCTGCCTTGATGGCAGTTAACGTGAGTGCAGCTAACAAGGTGCTGAAGATTACTGGCACCGCTGACAAGGATAATGCTTGGGACAGCCAGTGTTATATCAACCTTAAGAATCTAGAGAAGGGCAAGCCTTATGTCGTGAAGTTTGATGTGTACACTACAGCTGGTACCGAATTCAAAATCGGAACAGAGGCTATTGACGAGACTCAGACAGAGCATATGACGGAGTGGAATGCTTCTGCAGTGTTCAGTTATACTGAGGAACTTACCTTGACTAATCAAAAGTCAGAGGCAGTAATAAACTTCCCTGGTAAGACCACGGTTACTTGTCACTCCCACTGTACTGCAAAGCCAGGAATGGAGATAGATCATACAAATGGTAATACCAAAAATTGTGATCCGGAAATTTTGAAGGATTATGAGTATGCAGCTACTGCACTCTTGCTGAATGTAGGAAAGATGCCTAAGGATGCAGTCATCTATATTGGTAGCATTAAGGTGTATGATGCAGATGGCACCCTCCTTTCAACAGAGGATTTTGATAATGCAACAGTTGGTGAGTATGATACTAATAAGACTGTTCACTATCCAGGTTGGCAGAATGCTGCTACATTTGAAATTGTAGAAGAGCCTACTACAGGCATTTCTAATATTGAGAGTGCAAATGTAGCTAAGGATGGCAAGTGCTTCAACCTCGCTGGTCAGCAGGTAGGTAAGGGTTACAAGGGCATTGTAATCAAGAATGGTAAAAAGATGGTTATCAAGTAATAGATGAGACGTTTTACAATGCTCGCATCTCTCCTCATGGTTCTGTGCCTACAGATGGCGGCACAGACCTGGGAAGATGTAAAAGTGGGGACTTCTACTCGCAAGACCCTCACTTATGTACCCAAGAATGTAGAGAAATCACCAGCTCTGGTGATTTCTCTTCATGGTTTTAATCAGGACCCTGAGTATCAGCAGAATCAGACGCAATGGAATGCGCTGGCTGATACCGAGGGTTTTATTGTTACTTATCCGCTGGCTAATAACAAGATGTGGGATACCAGCGGTATGGGTGATGTGAACTTTGTGGAGGCTGTCATGAAGGATATGGAGCTGAAGCACAATGTGGACAAGAACCGCATCTATCTCTCGGGTTTCTCTATGGGTAGCTGGCTGGGTTATCATTGCCTGGAAACTCTTGGCAATCAGATTGCTGCTTTCGGACCAGTAAGCGGTGTGGATATCGGTAAGCAGCCTAGAGCTAACCGCATGGTGCCTATCATGCATATTCACGGAACCGCTGATGATGTGTTCAAATATAAGGGCGATCCTTATCACATGGCTGGCGGTTATCCTAGCATTGAGGAATATGTAAAGAGGTGGGCTGCCTACGAAGGTTGCGATGCAAGCAATCCGCAGGTAATCCGTCCTTATCCTTCCGGCAGAAATACTGCAAATGATACCCGTACTATATATAATAATGTGAACGATGATGTAGAAGTGACCCTTATCTCTATCGATGGTACGGGACATTGGCATTCCAATGATCCTAACGGGGTAAATTCTACCCAGGAACTATGGAACTTCTTCAAGCATCATCAGTTGAACCAGCATCCGGTACCTGTGGAAAACCGCAACTATTTCATCCGTTACGAGAGTACTGTGGGCGAGAACCTCTGGGACCGTCAGGCTGTCTACACCTTGCCAAAGGCTTTGGAGAAGGGTGCCAAGTATACGCTGACCATGAAGATGAGAACTTCAGCAGATTGCGCTGAATTGGGATTCTGGCCTATCTGGAATGCAAGTGCCAACAAGAACCAGTGGGGTGGAAGCGATGATGTGCAGTATCTGGCAGCCTATCATGTAGAGGCTGGCGACTGGAAAACGCTGACCTGGGATTTCACAGCCAACTTCACCTTGGATACCTTCCAGTTTGTATTTGGCAAATACGGTGGTACACTCGATATTGACGACATGGTGTTGGTGAAGGAAGGAACATCAGAGAATCTGATAGCCAACTCCGATTTCTCTGCCTGCAACATTCAGGGCTGGAGCACCAACTGGAAAGGTCCAAGCTATTTTCTTGCCAGCGAAGCCTATGCATCAACAGGCATCGAGAAGCCAGCTGTGGCAACCATGATGAAATCTGCGGATAAGGCATACTACACTCTTCAAGGTGTGAAGGTTATTCGTCCTACCAAGGGTATCTATATCCATGGTGGTAAGAAAATCGTGATAAAATAACAAACAATTATAAATTTTTTAAACTGAACGAAATGAAGAAATTATCATTTATGGTAGCGGCAATCTTAGTTTTTGCTTCCGCACCAAAAGTCTTAATGGCAGCTCCTGCTGTAATGGCAGAACAAGCTGCTACAGAAGATGTTGTAGATTATACTTTTGATTGGACTCAGCAGAGTGCTTACAATATGTGGGCTCCAGATGAAGTGAAAAAGAATATTTCTGTATCTGATGAGAATGGTTTGTCTGTCAAGAATGAAACTGCAGCAAAAGAAAATTATATGATTCAATATTGGGTAGGTAGTAATGTTTCTCTTAAGAAGGGCACTGATTATTCTATCAAGATTACCATGAAGGGTTCTACTGATGGTCACGCAACAGTAGGCATGGGTACTTGGGGTTGTTCACAAACGAGAGTAGATTTTACAGATCAGTATGCTACTTATACATTGCCTTATACAAGTGTTTATGAAGGAAAAGATGGATTTATTCTTATGCAGAGTGGTGATTTTGTCGGTACTATCTACGTTAAATCTATACAAGTTGTTCATAGTGAAAAGGCAACTACTCGTTATACTTTAGATTTGGCTAATGTTGATTATACTGCTCCTGGTGCTACTGCTGCTGGTGGTTGGGGCAATGGCTTTGAATCAAAGATTGAAGGTGGTGCTTGCGTAATCAATCACGAAGTAACACCAGATCCATGGAATGTACAGGTTAACTTCGGGAATGTGTACCCTAATGGGGCAATTATCAATTTGTCAATGGAAGTGAAGGGCTCTGTGGATGGTTCTATTGCTGCAGGTTTACAGAATTCTAATGGATATAAAGATTGTGGCAATTTCCCTGATATTAAATTAACCACAAAATACGAGAAGGTAGCGGTTTCAACTGTGTGTAGTGGTGATGGTGCTGATCGCTTGTTGTTGAATTTGGGTACATATGCCGGCACAGTTTCTATCAAGAATCTTACAATCAAAGCAGAAGGAGTAAAGCAGGAGTCTCTGACCATTTCTCCTTCTGGCTATTCTACATATGCAGCTTATTATCCGGTTAATTATGCTGAACTTGGCTTAAAGGCTTATGCCGTTAAATTGAATGCAGAAGAGAAGACCATAACCTTGGAGGAAATTAAGGGTGTTGTTCCTGCAGGTGTTCCAGTTTTGCTCAAAGGTGATGCTAATAAAGTATATGCTTTGGATAAGGCTGAAGGTGGGTCTCCAGTCTCTACCGACTTGAAGTTTTCTGATGGTACAGCTACTTCTACTGCCGAAACTGCAGTCTATGGCTTGGCAACAGTAGATGATCAGGATGGTTTTTATAAGGCATCCAAGGGTAAAACAATCCCGGTTAAGTGTGCTTATCTCGAAGTTGAAAACTCTGCTAGTTCGGCAAAATGCTTTAGCTTAGGAGATCATTCTGGTTCTACTACCGGTATCACTTCTGTAAAGAATGAGGCTGCTGGCAACAATGCACCAATGTATAATCTTGCAGGTCAGCTCGTGGATAAGGGTTACAAGGGTATTGTAATCAAGAATGGCAAAAAGATTGTTTTGAAGTAATAGCAAAGCTTTCTTAATATGATCAATAGGAATACGAACTTTTAAAAAAAGAAATAATGAAGAAATACATCAAACCATCTATGGATATTGTTAAGTTGGAGAATGTGAGTCTGTTGGCTGCTTCTAGCGAAGTGAATAAAACATTGAGTGATGATACTCCAGATAATGTTATATTCAAGTCTCGTAACTTCAGCCTCTGGGACGGCGCCGAAGAGTAACGAATTAATCTATATAATATAAATATTAAACAAATGGTATAAAAAATCCCAGAATCGCTCTTCCATGCGGTTCTGGGATTTATTATGGTGATATTTGTCATCAATATCTCCGCTATTATATTTTTTATGTATTGCTCAGATTCTTAATGATTTCCAAAGGTAGCTGGGTAGCTTTGGAAACCTGTTCGGCAGAAAGTCCCATTGCCAGCAATCGTTGTGCTGTTTCTGTGTTGGCCTCATGCTTGCCTTCAGCTCTGCCTTTCTCCATACCTTTTTCCATACCTTTTTCCATACCTTTTTCCATACCTTTCTCCATGCCTTCTTCCATTCCTTTCTGATATCTGTCATCCAGAAGGGTTCTTTCAACACTTACCGAATCCCAGAATTTATCAT
>JAJWOH010000093.1:0-14352 GCA_021635485.1 Segatella copri
GAACACTCATAAATCGCTCATTTTAAGCTATTCTGAAGATTTTGGCAGAATTTTTCGGAAAAATACTACCCAACGGTGTGGAGATTTTTTCGAAAACCGAAGGCTCGACCTTTTATTTCCAAAGCCCGCTGCCATACCTTTGCACCTGCACGATAACGGTTGATGCCAAAAGGAAAGACCATGTGGAGGAAAGAAAATCAGAGCGGCAAATGAAAATAGAAACTTCACGGAAGTTTTTGGACTGTACGATTATCGCATACCCATTTCTGATAAATGGATACAACTTCGTCTTACAAACGTCTTGAAAAATGGAAATCGCATACAAAAATGGCACATCCATCAGAGAAATTCCGGTGAAAGAAGAGTATGGCTTGTCCATGCTTCTTGCATCGGGTTTTCTCCAAGGCTGTGCAGCCAAGCATGAAAGTGGTCGTTGAGGTTTACATCAATGACTTCTTTCTTGCGGTGGAGTATGCAAACAAAATGGTACGGCAAATCAAGGAATGGTGTTTCTTTTGATCGGTTAGCCTGCAACCGACAAAAAGAAGCACTTTTCCTCATTCCGTACTACTGAGACATGAAAGGGTGGCGTGCCACTGTTTCATGTCGTTTGGATTGTGCAATAAAAATGGAACTGCGAGTTGTGGCTATAAAAGTCAGCCGTTGTCAGCACGGCAAACAAAGAAAAGTCCTTGGCAGTATAGTCTTGAAGTATTTCAAGGCATACCGCCAAGGATTTTTCTTGCCGTGCCATAGTCGGAGGAAGTTAGTCTGAGGTACGAGGACTGTCTTTCTTCGACGACGGCTGACTTTTATACAAAACACACGAAAGGATGAGAATATGCAAACGAAATAGACCATTCAAAACAGGAACCCTTGCCACATATGTTTGAATGGATTGAAATGGAAATAGCAAAGAATAGAGAAGAGTATGGTTAATAAAAACAGATTTATCCAAGCAAAAAATCGAGGATAAAAAATCTTAAAACATTCTTTATCCCCGATTAAATATCGTACCTTTGCAACCGAAAGAGTTCTTTGGATGGTTATGCAAATCACAGCAGGATGCTACATTCTGTTTATTTCTAATTCGTAACCTCTTCTTTTTATGAGATAAAAACTTATCTCATTCTCAATCACTTATAAAAAACTTGTAGTTTCTAGGTGAGAAACATACTTTGTATTTTGATAGTAACAATGAAATAAGTGAAGAAATCTATAATAAGTACTTTGGTGTTTCTAAAAAGGTCTGGAATAATATGGTCTTTTCTTTACATAATATTTCCTTTAATATGATGAAGGAAAAAATTGATGATATTTTTCCTTGTGATACAAGTAGGTAACATATAGATGCCTATCATCTATTGTTGTCTTTTAATCATAAAATTAATAGTTTTTTTCTTAAAGATAATTTTGTATTTACTTTCCTACTCAAGTGATAGAAAAGAATTTTAAATATATATATTATGGCAGCACGAAAGAAGAAATATGTTGAAGTGTTGACCCCAAGGGTTAAATGCTTGTCTCAGAACGATTCTGAAATTACTTTTTCAGATATCTTGTCTTATATGTCTGGTAAAACGGTATATTATAGTGATAAAGAATATATCGTGAAGACTTATGGCAGTGGCAATCTTGAAAATTGTCAAGAAGGTATTGTTGTAACAGGACAAAATAAGGATATACCACCCAAACGCAATGATCAGACTGGAGAATTTTCAGCTTTGTCGGTTGATATAGATCATGAGAAACTATCTTTCGGCAATGCCTTTCTATATGATAAGGAACTGAATATATTGTTTTATGAGCGGAACAAAAATGGTTGCTTCATAGATACTCTTGCCAAATTCTTCATACAAATCTGGAATCAAGATGAAGATGAACATGAAGACATCAAAATAGAACTCGACTTTGTCGCAATCCTACGAAAAGGAGAATATGAAAGAGCTCTTAACATGGGATATTATAAAGAGTTTATTGCTGAATTTACCAATCCAAAAGCAATTTTGGAAGAGTTGGCAGATGAAAACAGTAGTCTTTATGGAATATCAAAAAAATGTGCTACGGAAGCTGTTAAAGCTAAATCTGATAGATTCGAGATAAAAATGAGTACTTTCGGTAAGCAAGTTAACAAAGATGGACTTTCGATTCGAACAATAAAAGGACATTTGAGGTCTGTTCGGACTTTGCTTCAAGGGCGAATGAAATGTAATGTGGAAAAGGTAAGGATTAAAGGATATTCTTCTGATCCAGAAGATTCTTCTTCGATTCAAACGATAGATTTGGTTGCAGATGTATTCAAACCTTATTTCCGCTTGACATCAAATAGTCTTAATAGCAATCTGCAAGAAGTGGAACGCAGGCAGGAACTGCGTAAGGTCTATCAGAACATACGTCAGGAAGTTGCAAGATGTATAAGCAATGAGTAGATTTTTCGATTATAAGGCTCCACTATTAGGAGCTATAGTAGTCGCTATTCTCAGTTTTAAGTATGCTTCTTTCTTAGGTTCATTGGAAGAACTCCAAGAATTCATAAAATCTTTTGTGGATTTTGGATCTCTATGTTTTGGAGTCTTGCTGACTTTCTTTGGTATTGTCATCCAAAGCTCCAGTGAAACTATTCGCCGCATGAAGCGAAGGACGAAAACCTTTAACCGTTTTATAGTATATAATCGTAATATTATCATCTTCTCACTGGTCTTAACAGTTTGTGCATACATACTTGGTAATTTAAACTTTTGGAAGATAACAACATATTCAATAACAGAATTTGTAATTTCTATATTTATAGGAGCTTTTGTATACTTCCTTTATGGGTTATTGTATTTGCTTCTCATATTTTTTAATTTATTACATCAACATGAAAATTAATTTCAGCGATACCTCTCTGTGTCATCTTATGATACATGGCATAGGGAACAAATGTCTGGAAGAATCTTTGGTCCTATCCAGTCAAGAAGTGAAAATGAATGAAATAACAACATGCAAATTGTTAGATAATCTATTAAAGAAGATGCCTCATGAAGCATCTTGGCATTATGTACATGATATAGATTTATCATACAATGAAATGTTTTCCTTTTCTCAAAAAGTATTTGAAGATCGTGATACATTCATTTCGATGTCTAGAAATATAGCAAAACACCTCTTCAACCAAGGTGTCTCAAAGAATATTCGTTCTGGGATAGTATATATGGCATATTTGCAAGGAGTTCTTGTAGATGACAAGGAAGTGGATGCTATAGGTGTTTTCAAATCAGAGAAGGCAGATACCTTTTTGAAGGTAAACTATGAGGGTGGTATTTATCGTCTTTCTTCAGAAAAAGGGATGGGATGTATTGATAAGGGATGTCTTATCATAAATACAGATTCAGAGAATGGTTATTTGATTTCATTGTTCAATTCAAAGAAAAAAATTGATGTCAAATACTGGAATGAAGATTTTCTTGGTATCAGATTGATAAATGACAATAATTATAAAACCAATCGTGTCGTAGAGCTTTGTGGTACGTTTATTACGAAAAACGAAGCTATAGCTAAGAAAGATAAGGCTAATATGATTGATAGAGTTTTGTCTGCAATGACGTTAGGAGAGACTTCGCTTGAGGAGATAACTAATGTTGTGTTTGATGAAGAAAAAATTCGTCAGCAATTTTCTGAATATCGACAAAAACAAGCCAATTTTGACGAGGATAAGTTAGATAGTATTTTTGTACCTAATGTTGAAAAGGTAGGAAAAGAGTTGAAGAAGTATCGTAATAAATCAAAATTGAAGCTTGATGATGATTTTGAAGTTCTGATAAAGGGTGGTGAAGAAAATATAGTGAAAGGGTATGATCAAGACAAAGGTCTTTCATATTATAAATTATATTTCCGAGAAGAAAAGTAGTAAATGAAACAAGTTGATAATTTTATAAGAAATCCATTGGGAATTATAGCATTATTCCTGTCTGTTATTTATGGAATAGCAGGATATGTTATAAGTAATGGCTTCTCTTATCTACATGGATGTTGTGAGCGAATAGGTAAGTTCTTCCCCAGGCGGTTCCATTCCGCAAAACATGGCGAGGGCTTTGATGCCCCGCCAACCTATGGCAAGCATGTGGCTGTAGAACTGACAGAAGGCAATCATCGTCAAGGGCTTTGCTCATGGTTTCGCCGTCCTTTCAGAAACAGCCGTCTTCCAATACAAGTGTGATAACTTCTATCATCCAGAGGCCGATGGAGGCATCAGTATCCTCGATGATACCCTCGGTATCGATTGGAAAATCCCAACAGTACATGCCAATCTCTCAGAAAAAGATACAAAGCATGCTATGCTGAAAGACTTTGATAGTCAATTCGATATCAACGTGGATTTATACTAAGTCATACGTTGTTCTTGTTAAGCATTGATTATGCCGTAATGGAGAAGTCGAAGGAAATTTGGAAACTGAATATAACAAGTTACAAGCGGAGTTTAATATTTTGATGTTATGGGCGAGTTGTTTGATGATAGTATTTCTTGTCTTTTCGTTATACTCAATATTCAAGATTGATGAAATGTTAGGTAAGGCCGAAAATGAAGCTAATCGGATTCATCAACTTTTGTCCGAATCTAATCAAGCTTGCGAAAATATTACCAATCAGGCTCAAATCGTAATGTTGCAGATGCAGCATTTACCTTCAGCACCAGTTCCGCCTCGGCCGCCATTCAAATCACCAGATGATATGTCCGCAGATGTAGCACAAACAGAAGGAGATAATAGTCATGATTAATGAGACAAGGAGGTGTGTTGCAGCAATTGCTTATATGATGATTGCTGGCAAGGCTGCCAATGGTGTTTTTGATTATACATTAGGTGGCTTCTATAATATGGGTTGTACTTTTAGAGGGAATTATATATCTCTATTTGATTACAGGCGAAGTTGTTATGTATCAGGCTATTTGCCCAATTTGTTTGATTATTCAACGACATCTTATATAAATCTTCGAAAAGGTGTTAATATTATAGATGGTTTTGACTATCATACTGCAAGTTATTTTAATGTTACTGTAAATGGAAGTAATGTCACAATATTTGATTATCAAGTAGCCAAATATTACAGGTTTTCTGTTTCATAAGTATAAAAATATAACTATTCTGCTATTTATATAATAGGAGAAATATAATTAATTATTTAAGTATGGATTATTTTTTTTCAGACATAGTAGAGAGTTCTAAAAATAGAACTTTCTTGCAAAAAATAAAGTCTTTTTCAGAACAAGCGCAGCAGCAAGTTTATGTTCTGAAAGGCCCCTTGACAGATGCAAAGTACACATATGATATTGATGATGTCTGTATCATATTGACTCGTGGAAAGAAGATAACGTTTGTTGCTTTTTCAGATATTGACAATGATCAATTTCTGGCATACAGGCAAGATGTTATGGAAGATATAGGTTCTTTGAGTGATTCTTATGGCTATCGGAATGTTATTGGAAGACCTCGAACATGGGAAAGTAAGATAACTTGTAGTTATTATTTAGAGGAGATTACTGATTTTCGTCATTGGATTGATTCTGATATTCTATTGGATTCTGATACTCCTTCCCGTTTGTTGGATTTAATTATAACTTTGTTTATAGGAAGTATTAATGACGTTTCTAATATAACTATAGATAAACAACTTAGTATTTTAGAGAGAGTCAAACAAAAAATCCAAATGTTCGATGGACAACAGACTAGATTCATATATGGCAATATGGATGATGGTGAAAAGCGTATAACTATACAAGGACTATCTGGAACAGGAAAAACAGAGCTGCTTCTGCATAAATTGAAAGATGTTTATTTGAAAGGGACAGAACTTCCTATAGGTATCACATGCCATAATCGAGTGTTAGCTGATAGCCTTAATAAAAGAATAAAAGTCTTTTTTGATTTTATGCAAGTTAAGAAGCAGATAGATCCAGAAAAACTTTTGTGTGTTAATGCTTGGGGTAAGTCTGCATATCCGATGTCTGGTATCTATAGATATATATGTGAACAAAATGATTTGGATTTCCTTAATTTTAGGCAAAGCGGCTCTTTTGACTCAGCATGTAAAAATGCAATAAATCAGTTGAAGAAAAAAGAAAAAGTAAACTTTGTATTTTCTTATATGTTTATTGATGAGAGTCAAGATTTTGACGAATCTTTTTTCCAACTATGTGAATTTGTCACAAAGGAAAAAGTATATGTTGCAGGTGATATTTTTCAAAGTATTTTCGAAGAGCATACAAAGCATGAAAACAAGCCAACATTTCTTTTAAGCAACTGTTACAGGACGGATCCTAAGACATTGATGATAGCTCATGCCTTGGGATTAGGACTTTATGAGAAAGAAAAGCTTTGGTGGTTGAACGATGAAGAATGGGCATTATGTGGTTATATAGTAAATAAAAATAATGATATATATAATTTGACTCGCTATCCATTACATCGTTTTGATGATGATGATAATGAAAAATGTTTTTCAATTGTTCGCTCGTCAAGTTTGTCCGATTCTCTTATAAATATAATACGTGAAATTAAAAAGGATTTCCCTGATTTGAATCCTGAAGATTTGTGTATAATATTCTTGGATGACGAAAGTTATATATACGATTATATACCACAGGTAGAGCGCTTGCTTTATCAATCTTGTAAATGGGAAACTAATATTGCTATAGAGACAAAGAAAAAGGAAAAGGGACGTGTTTTTGTAACAAATAGAAATAATGCAAAAGGCTTGGAATTTCCAATAGTTATTTGTATTTCGAATAAATTGAAACGATCTATATCTTACAGAAATACTCTTTATACAATGCTAACGCGTTCTTTTATTAGGTCGTATCTTATAGTGTCAGAACATGATAATGGTATATCTAATGAAATGGTTCAAGGAATTTCTAATACCTTGAAAAATAAAAATATTTCGGTAAAAGCTCCTTCTGATGAAGAAAAAGCTAAGATGCATCGTTGGGTGGTTAATGCTAAGAGAGTGGAATCTCTTAAAGACAAGATTGATCGTGCATTCAAAGAAATAGGAATATTTGATTTAGCAAAACAGGAAAATATTTCAGAACTCATAAATGTAGAAAAGTTCAAAGATGCTGAGTATGATAAGATATTGAAGTTGATAGATACATTGAAAGATATGGCATGAAGAATATACCTATAATTCGGAAAATATATGATTTTGAGTTTGAGGTATTTAAAACTCATAATGAGAGTTCTGTTGATTTTGCAGCTCTGATTTTGGCAGTGGCAAGAAAAATTTTAGATGCTTCATCTCGTATGGAAGTTCTTAACATAGATAAAGCCATGGAACCATTCCTTTTGGTTGAAGTGGGAAAGAATTCTCGGGCTAATATTTTCATTTCAACGAATAAATATGTTTCTATATCTTTTCCATTTAATATAAAATATAAGCAGGGGTATGTCAAACTCTATATAGATAAGCATGGTACAGAAATTAGAAGTGATATCATATCAGAATGTTTAAGTATTATGAATGAACTCAAACATAATGCAACCTTTGTGGATGTATGGTTTGAAAGTGATAATCCTTATTCGGAAATGTCACTTCGAACAGTAGAATATTTGTTACATTCTGAACCATGTTATTTACGCTATGATTATGATATGGCAAAAGCTAATGGAAGTTTGCATCCTGTTCACCATTTAGATATTAATATGACGAAAGGTGGACATTACAAAATCGGCTTACACAAAAAACTTTCTCATAAACAATTTCTTGATATTTTAAACATTGAGACAAATTGTTATTATTTGTCACCTCTTACGGTGAATACAGGTTTGATAAAAAGGAAAATCGGTAAACGAAGGAAATAAGCATCAATCAAACGAAAGAACTGTTGATAACCCCCAATACGATTAACCATGATTTAAATATAATCATTGGAAGAATGAATAATTTCAACGACATACATATTATTATCATGGCTGGCGACGTAGGTAGCCGCTTCTGGCCTATGTCAACCCCCGATTACCCAAAGCAGTTTATTGATGTGATGGGAGTCGGCCGTTCCCTCATTCAATTTACAGTAGATAGATTGAAGCCAATCTGCCCTGTCGAAAACATGTGTGTAGTGACAAACGAGAAATATATCAGCATTGTCAAGGAGCAAATCCCTGACATGCCAGTCGATAACATATTAGCAGAGCCGGAGGCTCTGCAATGTAAGTATTCGGTGAAAGCCGTATTGTGCGCCTAAATAAAGTTTCGTACCTTTGCATCGTTAATTTAAATATTCTAATTATGGTACAAGGTAAGAAACAATTAAGCAGTAAGCCAAAGTTCGCCGAGGTTGTAATCGGTGATAATGAGGCGAAGAATATGCGTGAGTCTGATGTAGACAAAAAAGCGGAGCTAAGACCGAACAGATAGCCTCTCTTGTCAGAATGATATTTACTCAAAAGCGTGAGCGGGTAGTCTTTAGTAAGGAAGAACGTGAAACCATCTATATCTATGATAAGCTGACCAATTATATGGACATCCCAGATATGCCTTTGGACAACAATGATACCGAACGCTTGATCCGTGACATGGTGATGGGTAAGAAGGCTTATATACTCTTCTTCCTGAGTTCTGGGAAGATTAGGAACAATAAAAATGAATTTCAAATTTAGTCAAATTAAGGTATAACCACCATTAGCTTGTGCTGATGGAGGGCTAAACTTTGTATTCTAGTCTCAAAATTAGAAAAATGATGCCGCCGTGCAAAGTTACAATATTATTTTGAGATATGCAATACGACGTTGAGCGGATACTTACGGTACTGCTTATATGTGGATATACAATAAGATAAATGAGTTTGCGATAATAGCAAGAAAAATAGAAAAGTATGCATAGTGGAAATAAACCTACACAAACTCATTTAGTGTATGTAATGGACTTTAAAAAATAAATATAAAAATTAGGAGGAATATTATGGTTTCTATATTAGTTAAAATAGTCGTTATAGTTGTGAGTGCTATCGCTGGTGGTTTCTTTGGAGCATGGTTTTCTTACCGATTTCAAAGCCGAAAAATCGTCAAGGTACGTCGTATAGCAATCAAGGCATTGGAAATCTTCTTGAATTATGCAAAGAAAAGACAGACTTATGACTTGGCTGCTTCGGAATTTAACAATAAGATTAACATAGTAGAGAAAAGAGCAATATTAGTTGCTTTATGTAAGCTTGGTATTCCTATTGTAAAACCTGTTGATGATGTGTTTTGTATTGAACATGTTCGGTTTGAGCACGAGGAAATTTACCGAGATACGATCAATTTGATGATAGAACAAATCAATAAGGGTAATTGTGATGAATTATTTTTCTCAGATGTTGATGCCTATTTCTCTTCCAATTCTCGTTTGTTGGCAGTTAGGGCTGTAGCTAAAAAATATGTAGATATAGACTTTTCTAAATGTGATTATGATAAATAGGCGGTACGTATATATCAGTTTGGAATTTGTACTTCGGAAATATGCGGGTGTCAAATATTGTTTCTTAATTATCGCAATTTCCGTATTTTCAATCTAGAAGGTCATGATGATAAAAATCTTTTGGTTTGATAGCGTATTACTTGCTCTCTGCAAGACGAATCACCTATAGTTGTACGACCGTAAGGCTACAGTTGTACGACTATATAGGCTATAGTTGTACAACTCTGGAGTTATAGTCGTACAACTATAGGGGTTATAGTTGTACGACTACAGAATTCCGGATTTCCGAAGAAATTAGTGAGATTTATAACACGTTGAATATCTGACGATTACGAATTTTGTCATATTTCCAATATTCTTCAAGAAATATTTTCCGAGCGGAAATTCGTGATTTTCAGAGGATTTAAATCATGATTTTGTAAAAAAAAATAAGCCTGGTCAACTGACGGAACATGACATCTGTATAATGACCACAGACACCTGAAATAGGGCTATTTTTGATTAATTAATAGTTGTTTTACTCCTAATGTTAGCAAATATCATTACCTTTGCAATCTGTTTAAATTAAAACACGTAATATTAAGAATATGATTTCATTTGAAAGTGATTACAACAATGGTATGCTGCCAGAGATTCTAGAAGCTCTTGGCAAGACAAACAGTGATAAAACATCCGGTTATGGTTTTGATCCATACTCAGAATCTGCAAAGGAGAAAATCCGCAAGGCTGTGGACAATGAGAATGCAGAAGTGTTTTTCCTGATAGGCGGTACACAGACCAACACCACGGTCATTGATTCCGTCCTCATGGGATGCGAAGGAGTAATCTGTGTGGAAACCGGTCATATCGAGGTACATGAATCAGGAGCAGTAGAAGCTTTCGGGCATAAGGTCATTACCCTGCCAGGAAAAAACAGCAAGCTGACAACCGGCACCCTGTCAGCCTATATGGATACCTTCCTAGCCGACGAATCGCATCCTCACATGGTACAGCCCGGCATGGTTTATATCTCGATGCCGACTGAGTTCGGAATGGTCTACACCAGAGAAGAACTGGCTGCGCTGTATGCAACCTGCCAGAAATATGACCTCCGTCTCTTCATCGATGGTGCACGACTGGGATACGGTCTGGTTTCAGCGGCATGCGACTATGACTTGCCATTCCTTGCAAAACATTGTGATGTATTCTATATCGGCGGAACCAAGGTGGGTGCCATGATGGGAGAAGCTGTGGTATTCTCGGGCATGAAGGCACCGAAATACTTCTTCACCAACGTGAAGCGTCATGGAGCCTTGCTTGCCAAGGGCAGAATGCTCGGCATCCAGTTTGACACGCTGTTTACGGATGAGCTCTATTTCAAGATATCGCGCCATGCCATCGCTATGGCTACCCACATCCGCAGCATCTTCGAAAAGCATGGTATCGCCATCGCCTACGATTCCCCAACCAATCAGCAGTTTGTAGTACTCTCACCTGCCCTCTACGAGGCTCTTTCCCAAAAAGTAGCATTCGAGATATGGGAAAGAAAAAGCGATACTGAAATCATCTGCCGATTCGTAACAAGCTGGGCAACAAAGGAGGAAGAACTCGACGAGCTAGACCGTATACTTCAAGCTTACGCTTAAGAAGGCTAAGGATGGTTCTCCTCCAGAATCATCCTTAGCAATTCTTCATTTGCCTCGTTGTTAATCTCTGCATCCTTCAACTCAGAGAAATAGTCAAGTGTAGCAGAACATTCGCCTGTAATATCTATCCCTATCACTTTCTCATGGGCATAGATGATGCGAAGCACAGCCTGAAGCTGCATGAGAGTCATGTCTCCATTGCTCCAGTCGGTGATGGCATCCTGCTTTCTCAATACATCCTTGTCGATGGATATGTAAACCGGCTCATGTATAAGTTTACCAGCCTTCGACGGCCAAGCCTGGTGATGGTCTATCTCTGCCTGACTGTAGAACAACACCCTCTCTCTTAAGTGAACAGGCACCTGGGCTATCAACTCGTCCGATGCCCCCACAATGATAATGTGTTTGACAAACGGGTTCTTCTCCAAAACATCTCTCACCCAACCACCACATGACACAACACCCTCCCATTCCGGTTGCTGCATATCCGGATGATGGTCGAAAACAATGAGCGAGAAAGGTTCATGAATTCTTGACACCCAATATTCCGTAAGATAATGGAAATCTCCGGAATCTATGAAATGAACGGCTTTGGCAGGAAAAGGAGCCAATCGGCGGTGCAGTTCCTCGCTACCCTCTTCGTCACAATAGCAGTCTACCCCTTTCATGTCCCGGCAATCTACATGGATAATATTCTTATTTGAGGCAAATGCCTCCAATTCGTATACGCCGGTAAAGTTAAGGAGAATGATAGGTATTTTCTTTTTCATATTGAATCAATTTTCTAAATGCTGATTGCAAAAATACCTAATATTCATAAATACTTGATGAATTATACATTATATTATTGTTAAAATTAGTTTTTTTTATACTTCTCTGCAAATTTACCAAAAACATATTAAAACAATTTAATTTTCAACAAAAACATATTAGATTCATTTTTTAATCAGTATCTTTGCAGAAAATTGAAACATATAGTAATGGTATTAAAAAATGCACTTATATTGGATAAACATAGATGTAATGTTCCCCATTACATCCTCAACTGTAGTCTTCGGAAATAATATCTATCTTGCTTGAGATAACATATTATTAACGAATTTAAAATTACATGGGTTTAATCATTTTATATTTTTTAGGTGCTCTGTCACTATCCTTTTTATGCTCCGTCCTGGAGGCGGTATTACTTTCTACTCCGATGTCGTTTATCTCGATGAAGGAGAATCAAGGCAGCAAGACTGCCTCACTGATGAAACAGTATAAGAATAACGTAGACCGTCCGGTGGGTGCCATTCTTTCACTCAACACCATCGCCCACACCATCGGTTCTGCCGGTGTAGGAGCCGAGTCAATGAAACTCTTTGGCGAAGAATACTTCGGCATCATTTCCGCCATTCTCACTCTGTTGATTCTGGTACTTTCAGAAATCATCCCGAAAACCATCGGAGCTTCATATTGGCGCTCTCTTGCCATGACATCTACCAAGATCATCCGTGTGCTCATCTTTATCACCTATCCTTTGGTACTGCTTTCGGAACTTATCACTAAGGTATTTACTCCGAAGAACCACCAGGCTTCCGTGAGTCGCGAAGAGGTATCGGCCATGGTAGACGTAGGTACTACAGAAGGCATCTTCCGCGAATCGGAAAGCAAGATCATCAAAAGCTGCATTCGCCTAGCAGGAGTAAAGGCAAAGGAGGTGATGACTCCATCCATCGTAGTAGAATCAGCCAACATGAATCTGACTACCAAGGAGTTTTACGAACAGAAAGGATGGAATTTCTCACGCATTCCCGTTTATGACAACAACAAAGATATCATTGTGGGATACGTATTGAAAGATATGGTTCTCAAATTGGTTTCAGACGATGAGTTCCAAACCAGATTATCCGAACTGATGCGTCCGATTCTTTCCTTCAACGAGGATGAATCTCTATACCAGATATGGGAAAAGATGTTGGAAAAACGAGAGCACATCTCTATCATCGTGGATGAATACGGATGTCTGAGAGGAGTGGTTTCCATGGAAGACGTAATCGAAACGATGACTGGCGTAGAAATCGTGGATGAAGACGATGTGGCTGTAGACATGCAAGCCTTGGCTAAGGAAAAATCGCGTATGATGCACCAAGGTGTTGCTTCTGCCATTCCTGGCAGTAAAGCTTAATATTTACAGAACATTGCATTTTAACAAGAGAGGGTGGGTCATGGAGTTATGCCCCACCCTCTCTTATTTATCCTGGAAATATCGCAACCTTGATGACTCCATCCTTGCGGTTCTCGAAAACATCGTATGCCTCTTCTATTCTTGAAAGCGGGAAACGATGGGTGATCAGAGGAGTGGTATCTATCTTTCCCTGGGCTATCAAGTCCAGGATTTCCTCACAGTCGCATCCATCCACACCTCCCGTCTTGAAGATGAGGTTCTTGCCATACATATCAGGAAGCGGAAGCATCTGCGGCTTGTCATACATCGCAACGATGGTGACGATGGCATTAGGACGGGCACACTTCCAGGCAAGCTGGAAGGTATCAGGTCCACCTGCAACCTCCATCACCACATCAGCTCCCCCATGCTGACTATGTTCCTTGACGAATGCCTCACAATCCTCCGGTTCAACAACCATTACCTGCGGATAATGCTTCTGGATGAACTCTCGCCTATCCTTTGATTTCTCACAGACGATGATGTTTCTCGGATTCTTGAGCAGGGTACAAAGCAAACAGCAGACACCCGTAGGGCCAGCACCGATAATCAAGACTGTATCCTCTTCCGTAATTTCAGATATTCTCGTAGCCCAGAATCCAGTAGCAAGGATGTCGCCAACGAAGAGCGCCTGCTCATCGCTTACCGAATCAGGAATCTTGTTCAAGCCGGTTGTAGCATAAGGAACCCTCACATATTCCGTCTGTCCGCCATCGATTCTGCATCCCAGCGCCCATCCACCATGTGGAGAAGTACAATTGTTCACGTATCCATGCTTGCAATAGAAGCATTCTCCACAGAAGGTCTCTACATTCACGGTTACTCTGTCGCCCGGCTTCACATGGGAAACCCTCTCCCCTACTTCCTCTACAATGCCTACCATTTCGTGGCCAACAGTAATCCCCGGTACTGCGCGAGGCACAGAACCATGCTTGATATGAAGATCACTGGTGCAGATACTGCTCAGCGTTACTCTTACGATGGCATCATGCTCATCTATTATCGTAGGCTTCCCTTTTTCTGTGAAGCCAAACTTTCCTTGCTGGATATATGTAAATGCTTTCACCTTAATTATATATATAAGTA
>JAJWOH010000094.1:0-14344 GCA_021635485.1 Segatella copri
TCCTTTGCTAACAGTACAAACTCCGTCTTTCAACTAAATTGCGGAAGAACCACTTATATAAGTGATATTCTATAAACACGAGTCAACCTAAATCAGGACAATACACCTCGTGAGCGAAACGGCGCGATCTGCTCACGGGAGAGTCTGCCAAGGATGTCTCGTGAGCGAGACGGCGCGTTCTGCTCACGGGAGGGTCTGCCGAGGTTGCCTCGTGAGCGAGACGGCGCATTCTGCTCACGGGAGGGTCTGCCGAGGTTGTCTCGTGAGCGAAACAGTGCGATTTGCTCACGAAAAGGTCTTCCGAGGTTGTCTCGTGAGCGAGACGGCGCGATCTGCTCACGGAAGGGTCTGCCAAGGTTGTCTCGTGAGCGAGACGGCGCGATCTGCTCACGGAAGGGTCTTCCGAGGTTGTCTCGTGAGCGAGACGGCGCGTTCTGCTCACGGAAGGGTCTGCCAAGGTTGTCTCGTGAGCGAGACGGCGTGTTCTGCTCACGGAAGGGTCTGCCGAGGTCGTCTCGTGGGTGAGACGGCGTGTTCTGCTCACGAAAGAGTCTTCCGCTGTGCTTCTGGGCGACGAAGAGTGTGTGTTGTCACCGAAGAGTCCCGTCATCCTTACTTACGTAATTCTGCCCTGCTCCACCGAGCGACAAAATGGTACGAAAGTGTCGCCCAAGCGTGCCTCGCTGCACTCTCGGGCGACGATAAGTGCCAAAAGCGTTGCCCTGGAGTGTCGTCTTGGAGTGGCGCGAGGAAGGATTCTGGAACGATCAAAGGAGCATAAATGGATGGTTTTGCTCTTGTCAAAGACAAAAACGCATACGACGGTGGCATTATATGGAGAAAATGCGGCCGTCGTGATTGGTCAAGGCTCCGGGGGTGCGTTTCAGGGGATTTAGTTCCGATGTCTTAGGCTTATAACTTATTATTTTTTGTATATTTGTGAATCGGGATGGCTTCGGGAGGCGAGGGTGCCGATTGGAGGAGGCCTTGATTAACCATTTAAGATTCTGGAAAGCACTATGTACAAGAGAGTTTTGCTTAAATTGAGCGGAGAGAGCCTGGGCGGGTCCGTTGGAAAGGGACTAGATCCGGAGAGTCTGCGGAAATATTCAAAGGAGATCGCGCAGGCGGCGAAGGCCGGGTTGCAGATCGCCATTGTCAACGGAGGGGGCAACATATTCAGAGGCCTTCAGGGTCTTGACAAGGGATTCGACCGCGTCGAGGGAGACAGGATGGGAATGCTGGCTACGGTGATAAACTCATTGGCGCTCAGTCAGTTCATCAAGGACGAAGGCGTGAAGGCAGAGGTGTTCTCAGCCACTCCGATGGAACCGCTTGTACGCTACTATAACCGTGACAACGCCGTCAAGGTGCTGGAGGAGGGGGGCGTTGCCCTCATCGCCGGCGGGACGGGCAGCCCGTTCTTCACTACTGATTCCGGCGCGGCTCTCAGGGCTCTTGAGATCAAGGCCGATGTCGTGCTGAAAGGAACACGTGTCGATGGAGTCTATACCGCTGACCCAGAGAAAGATCCTACCGCTGTCAAGTACGATGAACTGACCTTTGACGAGGCGATGGCGAAGCATCTCAAGGTTCTCGACCAGACCGCATACGCCCTATGCAATGACGGGAATATGCCGATCATCGTCTTCGATGTGAACGGCGAGGGCAACCTGCTGAAACTGGTCAACGGAGAGAAGGTCGGGACGCTTGTCCATAAATAGTCTTGTTGGAAACGGACAAGGGTACGACCACAAAAGATTGATAAATAACAATTAACACAATACACTATGCTTACAGACAAAGCGAAAGAAATCATCAGCGGAGTGAAGTCCAAAATGGAAGACTCAGTGCTGTTCCTTGAGGAAGACCTCAAGACCTACCGTGTCGGAAAGGCCAATCCGTCCATCCTCAACAATGTGACCGTGGATTACTACGGAACTCCGACACCTGTCCCTCAGGTGGCTTCGGTGACTGTTCCTGACGCCAGGACCATCGCCATCCAGCCTTGGGAGAAGAATATGATCCCTGTGATCGAGAAGGCTATCATCAACGCCAACCTTGGTTTCACCCCTTCAAACAACGGTGAGGTCATCCGCTGCCCTGTTCCGCCTCTCACAGAGGAAAGACGTAAGGAGCTCATCAAGAAGGCCAAGGCTACCGGCGAGAACATCAAGGTCGCTGTCCGCAACGCCCGCCGCGATGGAGTTGACGCTCTGAAGAAGGCCGAGAAGGCCGGAGAGTTCTCCGAGGACGTGCGCAAGGAAGGTGAGGACGAGATCCAGAAGGTCACCGATGCGAAAGTGAAGGCGGTTGACGAGCTCGTGTCAGCGAAGGAGAAGGAGATACTGACCGTCTAATGAAAGCCTTGAGGCGGCTTGAATGAATGTTCATCCGCTATTTTGGTATATTCATTAAATTTTTAGGAACATTTTCTTCCGATTTTACTATCTTTGCATCGTTATGATGATGAGCACACGATTTTATTCTTTCGGATTTTATTTCTTTTACCGCGGCAGGTAGAGGACCGGACGAGCGTGTGCAGGAATATTCAGAAAAAAGGTAGATGAATATACGGCTGTCCGGTGCTTTTCCGGGCAGCCTTTTTTATTTGGTTGATTTATTCACCGCTGCGGTGAGAGCAAGTCCCTCCCATAAGGGGAGGGTGACGTGAAATGATGATGAATATGACAAAAGTCGCGATACAAGGTTACCGAGGGTGCTTCCACGAGCAGGCGGCACGGGAGTTCTATTCCGCGCGAGGGGAGGAAATCTCCATCGTGGAATGCCCGACCTTCGAGGGACTGTTCAAGGCTGTGGCATCCGGCGAGGCACAGGCGGCGGTGATGGCCATCGAGAACACGATCTCCGGAGGTCTCATCCCGAATTTCGAACTGCTTAGGTCGAACCCCTACAAGATCAAGGGTGAGGTGTATATCCCCATACATCAGAACCTTATGGCTCTTCCAGGACAGGACATCCACAACATAAAGGAGGTTCGGACGCACTATATGGCCATCAACCAGACCCGTCAGTTTTTTGAGCGTAACTGCCCTTGGATCACTATGGTGGAGTCTGAGGACACAGCCAAGAGCGCCATTGACATCGCCGCCAGTGGGCTAAAGGGAGTCGGGGCGGTCGCCTCTGAACTGGCAGCCAGTCAGAACGGTTTGGAGATCCTGGCCCGCAGCATTGAGACCTACAAGCAGAACTTCACCCGCTTCCTGATTCTGGACGACGCCATCACGGTGCCACGCAGCGAAATCAACAAGGCGTCCCTCTGCTTCACCCTGCCACACAAGCCGGGTTCTTTGGCGCAGGTGCTTACGATTCTCTCGTTCTACGACATGAACCTCACCAGAATCCAATCCCTGCCGATCCCCGGGCAGGAATGGCAGTACTTTTTCTATGCGGACATAAAGTTCGCGACCTACGGACGCTACCGTCAGGCACTTAGGGCGGTCAGACCTCTGATGGAAGGACTTAACATTTTAGGCGAATATAAATCTTCGATGTAATCATGATCATTGAACCGGCAAAAAGAACATCATCAGTTCAGGAATATTACTTCTCCCGCAAACTTAAAGAGATGGACGCGCTCAATGCGGAGCGTGTGGCTCGCGGGGAAGACAGGATAATCAATTTGGGAATAGGCGCTCCGGACGGGATGCCTCCGCAGACGGCGATCGACGCTTTGGTAGAGGCGGCCCAAAAGCCAGGTAATCATGCCTATCAGAACTATAGAGGTCTGCCGGAACTCAGACAGGCTTTTGCAGATTGGTATTCACGTTATTACGGTGTGACTCTTAATCCGAACGGCGGCATCCAGCCGCTTGTCGGATCCAAGGAGGGAATCCTTCTGATCTCTATGGCATTTGTCAATCCGGGAGACAAGGTGTTGGTTCCGGATCCGGGCTATCCGACCTACACTTCGGCATCTAAACTTGTTGGAGCCGAGATTGTCACGTACGATCTGACGGAGGAAAACCATTGGTGGCCGGATTTCGACGCTTTGGAGAGGATGGATCTTGAGGGTGTGAAGATTATGTGGACGAACTATCCGAATATGCCGACCGGAGCCAAGGCTACTCCCGAGCTTTATCAGAGGCTGGTGGATTTCGGGCGCAAGCACAAGATATTGATAGTGAATGATAATCCATATTCATTCATCCTTTGCGGGAAGCCGCTGTCGATTCTGGCGGCGAAAGGGGCGGAGGAGTGTTGCCTGGAACTGAACTCGCTTAGCAAGGCGCACAATATGAGCGGTTGGCGAATCGGGATGGTCGGCGGCGCTCCGGAATATATCGCCGAAGTGCTGAAGGTCAAGAGCCAGATGGACTCGGGAATGTTCAAGCCGCTGCAACTCGCGGCGGTCGAGGCGCTTAACCAGTCGCCTGAATGGTTCGAGGAACTGAATTCTGAATATGTCCGCAGACGCGTGGCGGCAGGGAGGATATTTGACACCCTCGGTGCGGTTTATGACCGCGACACGGCTGGGCTGTTCCTTTGGGGGCGGGTGCCTTCGGAATATGCCGGGAACGGAATGACGGCCGGAGAGGTGGTTTCGGAACGCATTCTGCGTCAGGCGGGTGTGTTCATCACGCCGGGCTTCATATTCGGAAAGAATGGTAATGACTACATCCGGATTTCGCTTTGCGCCAAGCCGGAGGTGCTTGAGCGCGCGAACAAAAAAATAGAAAAAGTAATAAAGAATATTTTATGATAGTAGGTATTATAGGATTAGGTCTGATAGGCGGCTCGATGGCCATCGACCTGAAGAGAAGAGGATTCGCCCGGATAGTTCTTGGGGTGGAGGCTGACCCGGTGAACGCCGCTGCGGCCGAAAGGATGGAACTTGTGGACGAGATCGTCCCGTTCGAGGAGTGCGTCCGCAGGAGCGACATCACTGTGATAGCCATACCGGTCGGCTCCGCTGTGAAGATGCTCCCGCAGGTACTCGACATATTCAAAGAGGAAGGGAACGGGAAGAAGATCGTGATAGACACTTGCTCCACGAAGAGCAACATTGTCCGCGCGGCGCACTACCATCCCCTCCGCTGCCGCTTCGTGGCGACACACCCGATGGCCGGCACTGAATATTCAGGGCCTTGGGCCGCGATGCCGAACCTCTTTGATGGCCGCGCCTGCATATTCGCAAACACCGAGGATTCAGATCCGCAGGCGGTCAAGGTGGTTGAGGAACTGTATGACGCGCTGAATATGCGTCCGCTCTTTATGAACGCCGACAGCCACGATGTGCACACCGCCTATGTGTCGCATATCTCTCACGTCACTTCCTTTGCTCTGGCACTTACGGTTCTTGACAAGGAAAAAGACGAGAAGCACATCTTTGACCTTGCGTCGGGTGGGTTCTCCTCGACCGTCCGGTTGGCCAAGAGTTCCGCCGAGATGTGGACCCCTATCTTGGCGCAGAACAGGGACAATGTGCTGCACGTCATTGACACATATTTGGAAAAGATGAGGCTGTTCCGTGACGCTATCGCTGACTATGACGGCGGACGGATCACGGAACTCATCCACGAAGCAAACAGGATTAAAAAGATTTTGAGATAGTTATGGAACGTACACTTGACATCATCCCCGTCTCCGAGTGGGGATTTTTCGACGAGAGCATTCCCCCTCTCGTTATCGCCGGTCCTTGCAGCGCCGAGTCTGAGCTGCAGGTGATGATGACCGCCAAAGGCCTTCACGAATTCGGCATCCATGTTTTCCGCGCGGGAATATGGAAGCCCCGCACCCATCCCGGATCCTTCGAGGGTGTCGGCACTCCTGGATTGAAATGGCTCCAGAAGGTGAAGAATGAATATGGAATGAAGGTCTGCACCGAGGTAGCCAATGAGAAGCACGTCTATGAATGTCTGAAATATGGCATAGACATGGTCTGGATCGGAGCACGGACTACGGCTAATCCGTTCCTCGTGCAGGAGATCGCCGACGCGTTGAGGGACACGGATATTCCGGTCTTGGTCAAGAATCCGGTGAATCCTGACATTGATCTATGGGTCGGGGCTCTCGAAAGACTCAACCGGGCGGGGATCAGAAAACTGGGCGTTATCCATCGCGGATTCTCTACCTCGCAGAAAATCCCGTACAGAAATTTTCCGGGCTGGCAGATGGCGGTTGAGCTTCGCACCCGTTACCCTAAGCTTCCGTTCTTTGCGGATCCGAGTCATATGGGGGGCTCACGCCAGTATCTCAAAGAGTTGTCACAGAGGGCGATGGATCTTGGCTTGGACGGCCTGATGATCGAGTCCCATTGCGATCCTTCCTGCGCGTTGAGCGATGCCAAACAGCAGTTGGTTCCGTCAGATCTGAAGGCTTTGCTTGAGAGCCTGACCGTCCGCCAGAAGGTCTCCAATGACAAGGAATATAACGAAGGCATCGAGCAGCTCCGTTCCCAGATTGACATCATCGACGAGAACCTGCTTGTGGCCCTTGGTTCCAGAATGGAGATTTCCCGCAGGATAGGCGAGTTCAAGAAGGCGCACAACATCGCCATTGTCCAGGCTTCCCGTTGGGACAGCATCCTATCCTCGATGATAGAGAAAGGCAAGGACTACGGCCTCTCCGAAGAGTTCATCACAGCCTTTTTCACCGCCATCCACGATGCTTCAGTCACGGAACAGAACAGGATTCTGGAGCGGTAGTGTCGCTGCCAGGTCGTGGATTGATGAAAGGGAAATCTCTATGGCAAATTTTGCACGTTACCAAAATTTGCCATAGAGATTTCCCTTTCTTTCCCCTGTCACTCAACCGGTAGCCGCTGGCTCGCCCTGTCGAAGCGACTTTACTACAAAACCCTTGTCATATGATCTTCCAACCGTCGATGCGGCGGTTTGCGGTGGAGAAGTTCACTCCGATTCTGAACACTCTTCTCGGGTCGTCGGCGAACGGGCGGACGTAGCCTTTCTCCTCGATCTGCGCGAGGGCCTCGTCAGGGGTGGAGTCGGTCTTGATCTCGATGATGTAGACGTAGTCCTTGGTCTTGATGAGGATGTCGATGCGGCCGTTGGAGGTCGTGCGCTCTGTCTCGACATATTCCCCCATCAGCTCGATGATGATGTACATCGCATATTGGAAGTCCTTCTCGCAGTCGCTCTGGATCTGGTAGTTTGTCCTGGCGAAGAGGGCGTCCAGACGGGTCATGAAGCCCTCTGGGTTGCCGGATTCGACATCCATCGACATGAGGGATATGAGGGTGTTGGTGGAGTCGCTCTGGATCGGGGCATAGTATCCCAGCAGGAAGTTAAGGAAGCCGTCCTTCACCTCCATGTTCGGGAATCCGAGCGTGTAGAGGTTGAAGCGCGGGTCAAAGCCCTTGATGGTGAGGTAGCCGCTCTGGTAAAGGAGCGGGACAGGGTTGAGGAACGCCGTGTTCACGTCGCTCAGCAGTGAGGAGCCCACGAGGTCGCTCGACAGGCGGGTCACGTCATAGGAGGTCTTCCTCATCACCTTGACGAGGAACGACGGCGTGCCCGTCTCGAACCAGTACTCCCGGAACTTCAGGCTGTCAAAGGTGTTCAGAAGGCTGAACGGGTTGTAGACCCCGGTTGAATCCTCGCAGAAGTGGTAGCCGTCGTACATCAGGGCCAGCTTTTGGCGGCACTCCTCCTCGGAGAGTCCGTTGGCCTCGGCGAGTTCCCTGACGCTTTCCGCGAAACAGTCCGTGAGGTCTGTCTCGGACACTCCGCAGATGTCCGTGTAGCGGGAGTCCATCGAGATGTCCTTGGGGTTGTTCAGGTCGCTGAACACGCTCATCTTCCCGATCTTGGTGACACCGGTGAGGAAGCCCAGGCGGATGCGCCCGTCCTTGGACTTCATCACGCCGTAGAAGCCGCGGAGCTCCTCGCGGATCTTGTCACGCAGCTCCGGGCGGTCAAGGTTGTCGATGACGGGCTTGTCATATTCATCGACAAGGATCACCACCTGACGGCCGGTCTTCCGGTAGGCGGCCTCGATTATGGTCTCGAAGCGGACGGGAAGCGTCTTGTACTTCCTGACGACCCCATATTCTGATTCAAGGTCATTCAGCTGTCTCCCTAATTTCTCCTTCAACGCGTCCATGTCGGCGTAATTGGCCCCGCCAAGGTCCAGATGCAGCACCGGGTACTCCGTCCAGTCCTTCTCCAGCGAGGCGATCGCAAGCCCGTCGAAGAGTTCCTTCCTTCCCCGGAAGTATGCCTCCATCGTCGAGAGCAGAAGGCTCTTTCCGAAACGCCTGGGGCGGCTCAGGAAGTAGTATTGACCGGTCTTGGCAATCTTGTAGATAAGACCGGTCTTGTCGACATAGACATACCCGCCCTGGCGGATCTTCTCAAAACTCTGTATTCCAATCGGGTAAAGCATACGGCCTGTCCTTTTTTAGTTCATTACTTGCAAAGATAGGAACTTTTTTGGACACAACAGTGGTGGCTTCGGAACAATAGATCTTGCTCAGGAATATTCCAACCTTTGTCCGTCAAAATTGAAAAATGAATAGAGGAGGACCGGGTGCCGATCCTCCTCTTGATCATTCAGCCGAAGCTGTTGGTGAATATCAGTCCTCCGCCAGCCACTTGGCAAGGTCGCCTGAGCCTGGCATTCCGAGGTACATATATCCGAAATTGAACCAGCTCGTTGTGCCATCTATCAGACGTGGAACATAGAATTGAACATGCTGGGCATCCACAAACTTGTTATCCGCATCCTTTTCGGCATGGGTCGCGCTGTAAGAAGAAGGATAAGTGTACACAATCTTACCCATTTTATTATAATTCAGACCGCAGTAGATTTTCTGGTCGAACTTGATTGTTCCTTTTGCCTCGTCAAGAGTGTAGAACTCAATGTAATCATTGGCTCCGCCGACGAACGAGTCCTCATCCCATGCCAGAACAACCTTGTCTTTAGGGTAAGGGTTCATGATGCGCCAGCGGTTGAATCCCTCAGCTTTGAGGACATCAACCTTGACAATGTTCAGGTCAGTGTCAGAAATCTGGAGTGCGAGTCCGTCAAACCATTCACCTGTGCCGATGGAAGTCCATGTGTAGGCTTTCGCCAGGGTGAAAGCATTTGAGGTGATCGCTATCTTTCCATTGTATTCGGTCTCGTCAGCGAACGTTACGGTTCCTTTGTAGGTTTTTCCTATTTCCATCTTGGAGATGTCAAGGGACAGCATGGTCTCGCTTTTTCCCTTTTCAAATGAAATCGTGGCAGGAGCGGTGATGCCGTCAGGAAGAGTTCCTGTGATCTTTACAGTCGCTGCCTGATCGCATTTGCTACGGCCTACAGTAATGTCAAATTTGGCCGCCTTGGCATTGATCTCTGTGTCACCGGATGTGCTGCTGAGGAAAGACACGCCAGTGTCCGTTCCTTCCGGGGTGTACATTGCGCCTTTGTTTTCGGTGTCGCAAGACACTGCCAGAAAGAGCGCGCATGCTATTCCGAGATAAGTCTTGATTATTTTTTTCATATTCATAATGATCTTATGTTGTCAAATTATTCTGTCTTAGGAGCCTTTGACGGGTCATCACCTTCAAGATCCTCGTTCGTAGGATAACTTCCGGTAGGATTCTGAAGTATGAGCTTGTTGGCGTCAACTTCTTTTGAAGGGAATGTGAGCACCCAGTCGAATGTCTCGGGGTCATCTGTGTGGAGGCTGTTCAAGAGAGCCGCGACAGGGTGTCCCATGTCCGCGGTGCGCTTGAAGCCCTGACGGAGGCGCTTGATGTCATAGACACGTCCATATTCGCCCCAAAGTTCAATTCGGCGCTGAAGAATAATTTCCTCAAGGAGGGAACCTGTCTCATCGGTTGTGAGTTTTCCGAGCGCTGTACCAGTCTTGGAACTGCAATCGTAACCTTCCTGACGAGTCTTCATGAGTTCGTTAAGGGCTGCCTTTGCCTCTGACTCATTACCCAGACGGCATGCTGTCTCTGCGATGATGAGCTGCATTTCAGGAGCGCGCATGAAGATGTGATCGGCACCGGTGTAGGTGTTGGCAGGATCCGCGAACAAGAACTTCCACTGCTGATAGCCCTTTGTCTTGTTCGGAAGTGTCTCGTAGTTCCACCATTTGGTACGGGCGTCGTTGGGTGCCATCTTGTTGTATAGCCATGCTGACGCGCACTTTCTGGCTTTTCCGCCATAACCACCACCGTTGTTGTAACGTATGTCCATGTGCACGAGGAACTGAGGGTTGGTTGTGCCCTGTGCCTGAATGATCTCCGCACCCCAAAGAACGCTCTTGTCAGTGGCGTCATTGTAGTGGAAATCTTTGTCGAATGCGAATGAACCGCCCTTGACAGCAATGGCGGCGGCATCGTGAGCCGTCTGGTAGTCACCCATATAGAGAGCGATGCGCGCCTTCAGGCCGTTGGCCACATACTGATCAAAGTGCGAGCAGTGCTTCTGGGCCTTTGTTCCAAGGAGGGTGATTGCCTCATTGATGTCACTCATCGCCTGTGCGAACACCTCTCTGTTGGTGGAACGTGCCTTCCCTTCTGTTCCCGCAAAGGTAGGTTCTGTGTAGATAGGAATTGAAAGCCTGTCTTCGTGGCCTATGTAACTACGGGCGAATATCATCGCGCAGTAGGCGTAGGAGTAGGCGCGGAATGCGTAGGCGTTCCCTATGATGTAGTCAATGTCATCTGTGGATCCGGTCATACCCTCCTTGCCGTTGATGATGTAGTTGGCGTTTGAGATGATGGTGTAGTAGTAATTCCATGTGTCGTAGGATCTCCATGCGGTGCTGTTCCATCTTGACTTGACGTTGTACAGGTAATCAAACCAGAACCAGCCGCTACCCTGATCGGACATCACCATATCCTCTCCCATGAGGTCGGCCATAAGGTTATAGGACTGCGGACCGAAGCACTGGTGGTAGTTACCGGTGGTGGTCTGTCCCCATTGCCAGAAGTAGCGGATCATTCCGTTCAAGGCCATGTAGCCACCGTCCGTGGTCTTGAGCATGGTGTCACCGGAAACCTTATCGGTGGGATTGGTGTCAAGAAGATCAGACTTGCAGGAAGTGAAGGACAGAGCCGCAAGAGCCATCAAAGCGTATAGTATTTTTTTCATAATTCTTATTCCTCCTATCGTTAGAAATTGATGTCAACACCAATGGAGTAGGTTCTGGTCGGAGTGTATGACCAGTTTGTTCCTCCGGTGAGGTCGTACTGAGGGTTGAGACCCTGAAGCTTGCTGAAGAGAGCGATGTTGTCACCGACCGCGAAAAGGCGGAGGGACTTGATGCCGGCCTTCTTTGTCCACTTGGTCGGGAGAGTGTAGCCTAACTGTACAGACTTGATCGCGAAGTAAGAGGCGTCGACAAGCCACCTGTCAGCGGCAAGTCTTCCGGAATTTGAGAGAACCGCAGGGACGTCAGTCTCATCGCCCGGTTTCTGCCAGCGGCGAAGAATATGTCTGTTCCAAGTGTCACCCGTGTAGGTGGTCTCCATGGACGAAGCGTAAAGCGAGTCATAAACCTTGCCGCCTACGGAGAATGTGGTGAGGAAGCTGAAATCAAATGATTTCCACTGGAAGTCTGATCCGAATGAACCCTGGATCTTGGCCTCGCGGCTGCCCAAGTAGTACTTGCTGGCGTTGGCAGCGGCCTTGTCACTGGTGATGTAGTCGGAGCCTTCAACCTTGTTGCCATCCTTATCTGTCTCGTAAGCATAGTAAAGTAGCTGTCCGTTGGCCGGATCAACACCGGCTGCCTTCGGCACATAATAAGTGTAGTAAGGCATTCCTTCCTTGATTACGTAAGCGCCTATTGTGATGGTGTCAGACTCTCCGGTGAGATGGAGAACCTTATTCCTGTTCAGGTAGGTCATCAAAGTAGAGCTTGCGCGGAAGTCGGCCTTATTCAGCCAGTTGACCTTGATTGTGCCTTCAAATCCTTGGTTTCTCATCGAGCCGACGTTGGCATTGTAACCTGTGAAGCCCGTTGAGGCGGCCATAGGGAAGGACAGAAGCAAGTCGCTTGTCTTTGAGTTGTAGTACTCAAGAGTAAGGTTCAAAACCTTGTGGAGGAATGAACCTTCGATACCTGCGTTCCAAGAGCCTTTCTTCTCCCATGACACATCAGGGTTTGCGAGAGATGACACGAGAGCGCCAGGGTTCGTGGCATTGGCATAAGTAAGATCGTAGAATGACTGCCATGCGTAGTAGGAACGGAGGGAGTCGTTACCAAGCTCTCCATAAGAGAGGCGGGCTGTGAGGTTGTCAATCCAGGTGATGTCCTTCATGAACGCTTCCTGTGACACACGCCATGATCCACCGAGTGACCAGAACTGTCCCCAGCGGTTGTCCTTGTAGAAACGAGAGGAACCGTCGGTACGCCATGTGGCTTCAATGTAGTACTTGTCGGCATAGTCGGCGGCAAGACGTCCGAAGAAGGATTCCATGCGATAAACATCGGAATATGATCGGTTTCCTGTCACGTTGGTTGCCGGGTCGAGTTCCTTGATTCCAGGATAGACACCTGTGCGGTCAGCTGCGAGGTACTTGTACTGGTAGTTGTAGTACTCGTGTCCAAGCTGTCCAAGGAAGTGGAAATCATTCAGGTTGCGCTCGTATTTGAGAATCTGGTTCCATGTGTAGGAGAATGTACGTGTCGAGTACTTGTCCACAGAACCGCCTTGTGATTTTCCGTCACCGTGGTAAGGGTTGTAGTAGGAGGTTCTGTTCATGTTGGTGATGTCGGCACCAAAGTTTGTGGAGAAGGACAGACCCTTGAATATTCCCATGGCGTCGCTGTCACCGCCGAGGATGGCATAGGCACGTACGCCTGAGTTGTCGCGGAGGATCTCGTTGCTGTTGTCATAGAGGTCTCCGACAACGTTGAAGTTTGCGGCCTTAGGACGTCCGGTCTCACCGTAGTCGTACTGCTTGTTGCCGAACTCGTCAAGCAGGTTGGCACCGTTGTCGTCCTTCAGATAGACAGGATAGATAGGAGCCATGAACTGAGCTGTGTACCATGCGTTACCGGTCTGGGTGTCAGAGTACTGCGAGCTGTTCTGGTTAGTGTACGCATAGCTTGCGCTGGCACCGAGTTTCATCCAGTCGTTAACCGAGTGGTCAACGTTGGCGCGGAGGGAATAACGCTTGAACTTGGTTGTGATGAGGACACCCTTGTCGTCAAGATAACCGAGAGAGAACGCATACTTCGTCTTGTGTGTTCCACCGCTGACACCAAGCTGATACTCCTGACGGACAGCCTTGTCTTCCGTGAGGACATCCATCCAGTTGTCGTCCCAGGCGGAAACCGCGTCGGAGCGAACCCTTCCTGTCTCAGGATCGATGAGGTCAGCCCATTTGTAATTCTTGAAAGGATTGTAGAACTCTCCACCGAGTGCTCCGGAAAGACCCGCGGACGCAAGAGTTTTAGCTCTGGCGAGGTCGTAGCCACCGTTGATGACGTAATTGTTCTTGAGGGCTTCCCAAGTGAGTTCCACGAACTCTTCCTGGTTGACGGTGTCATAGTCCCTGATTGAGCGGGACTGAAGACCGACGGTAGCCTTGAAGTTCACCACTGAGTGGCCTTCAGAGCCGCGTTTGGTGGTGATCATGATGACACCGTTGGCGGCGCGCGCTCCGTAAAGGGCGGCAGCCGAGGCGTCCTTCAGGACGGTAAGGTTCTCGATGTCGTTAGGGTTGAGAGCGGAGAGATTTCCGTCAAACGGGATTCCGTCCACTACATAAAGAGGGTCTGATTCAGCATAGATGGAACCTGTTCCTCGGATCTGGATTGTAGCGCCTTCACCTGGCTGTCCGGAGCCTGATGTCGTGGAGATACCTGCCACCATACCTTCGAGTGCCTTGGACACGTTGGCCACGGTTCTTTTCTGGAGGCTTTCGCTTTTCACTGTCCCGGCGGAACCTGTGAAGGACTCTTTCTTGGCGGTGCCGTAAGCGACAACGAGAACGTCATCCAAAAGCTGCGCCTCCGGAGTCAGTCCGATGTCAACGACTCCTCTGCCATTGACTTGAACTTCGGCAGGATTGAATCCGAGGCTGCTGACGGTAAGGATGGCGTCCGCAGGAACCGAGAGGGTGTACTTACCTGAAACATCTGTCAATGCGTAAGTGCTTGCGCTCCCTTTGAGCTGAACTGCCGCGCCCACAACGGGTTCACCGTTGGCCACGTCCGTGACCGTGCCGGACACCCTGATTGTCTGGGCCCATGCTGCACCTATGCTGATGAACAGGCACAGCGCGATTGTAAATAATTTTTTACCCATAAGCTTGAAACTTTTGTTAAACTTAGCTTTTTATTATTGAATATTGAGTAATGTGTAAAAAATTAGTTGCATCAGTTGACCGGTTTGACAAGGTAGTTCCA
>JAJWOH010000240.1:0-2551 GCA_021635485.1 Segatella copri
TAAACTTTTATATTTCAACCTAAAAACAAATGAAAAAGAGATTTTTGGCGATATTGGCGGCTGTGTTGCTACCGTCATGTCTGTTCGCCCAGTTTGGAGTGGTTTCGCCGCTTCATGTGAATGGCAATCAGTTGAATGATGCCTATGGCAACAAAGTGGTTTTGCATGGTGTGATGGATACACCGAGTCCTTACTTCAACAAATATCGTTGGGGGTATAGCTGTACCGACAATAACATCTCGGCATGCATAAGCTATTATGACAAGATTTTTGGAGCACTCCAGAATCCTGCCAAAGGTACCTATTGTAATATCTTCCGTCTTCATCTCGAACCAGGCTGGACCAATGATCCCAACAAGAAGTCAACGGGTTCTGATACTGGAGAGGCTAATATATCGCGTTTCAGTGCTACCCGTTTGCAGAAGTATCTTGATGCCCTTTATCTGCCTATTGCGCAGAAGGCCATCAATCATGGCTTGTATGTGGTGATTCGTCCTCCAGGCGTATGTCCTAAGGATTTGAAGGTAGGAGATGCTTATCAGAATTATCTTAAAACGGTGTGGAACATTGTTTCCAGCAACAGTTGGGTGAAGAATAATTCAGGCATCGTATCCCTGGAACTTGCCAACGAGCCTGTTCATATATATAATAGGTATGGTCAGAGTTCTGCCACAGCCATGCGAGATTATTTCCAACCAGTGGTTGATGTGATTCGTAAGAATGGCTTCAAGGGTATTATCTGGATTCCTGGCACGGGCTACCAGAGCCAGTATGAGAATTATGCCTCTTATCCTGTTTCCGACAGCAACTTCGGCTATGCCGTGCATGTATATCCGGGATGGTATGGGGCAAGTGATACCAACTATGATTCCAACGCTTTCATCTATAATTTCCAGAAGCAGGTGCCTGTTGTAAAAAATAAACCGATTCTTGTTTCTGAGATAGACTGGAGCCCGGAGAAACCAGGTGCAGGTAAGTATAATGAGTTTGGACAGTGGGTGGCCAGCAACCTGGGTTCATGGGGAACTGCTACTACCAGCAAATGGGGCAATGCCTGGAAGAAGGTGATGGATCATTTCGGAAACATCAGCATGACGCTGACCAGTACTGATGATTATCTTGATATCGACAACTTCCTGAAAACTGGTCAAATCAAGGCAGGCTTGGAGGCTAACCCTGAGGCATGCGGTCTGACCTGCTTCTACTGGTATTACGAGTATTCCAAGAAAGACTATGCTCATAAGTCTGCTGGTACGTCTTCTTCTAACCCGAATACTCAGCCTTCTACCGGTTCTTCTGCTTCTGGCAATACCCAGGGCGAGAACATCATCAAGTCGTGGGGCAATGGCAGCGGATTTGTTCCTTCGGGATGGACGGTGGCAGATAATGGCAGTCAGGTTTATGCCGGCAATAAGTCGAGCGGTCCACGCATCATGAATTTCTCTGGTGATTTCAAGAATGCTTTCTATGTGAGAACTGTTTCTGCCGATAAGGCTGGCTATATAGAATATGGTAATACCAATGGTTATACCCTGCCTCTGGTATATGGCGAGTATGAGCTGAGCTGCAATGTGGCAGCCTGGAAGGGTGCTCCATATATGAAGGTGGAGGTGTTCGACCCTCAGAATGCAGTTCTTGCTTCTACCATCGTCAAGGCAAATGTCAATGCGAATGGCAAGGCGGGTGCTTATCTCTCGGGTACCAACAAGGTATTTCTCTCTTTCTATTCCATGCTCAAGGGCAACTACCGTGTACGTTTCACCCCTGTGGCAGATGCCAAGGGCACAGGTGGTGCCTGGGTTGAGGCTCTGGTAGGCAATGTGGCTCTTTACTTCAAGGGAAATCCGCTGGCACTGAATGCCGTGGGACAGGTTCCTGCCGGATGGAAGATTGTTGATGCCGGAGAGCAGAAGGCTGCTGGTGCAGCTGGCATAGGTCCACGTATCTTCAAGTTTGCCGGTGGTGATTTTTCTACGGGTCTTTACATCCGTCAGAGCGATGCCCGCAAGGCAGGCTACGCTGAGTTTGGTTCTACTTGGGGCTATGGCTTCTCGTTGAAGCAGGGCAGCTATGTATTCTCTTATAATGCCGTGGCGTGGTCGGGGTCTCCTTATCTGAAGTGTGAGGTTCTCGACGAGAGCAACAACGTGCTGGGGTCTCAGATTATCCAGTGTACCAAGAATGTGAACAAGAACACCGGTGCAAATACTTATGGCAGCAATAGTGGTCAGGTACGATTCACTGCTTCCCGCACAGGTTACTATCACTTCCGCTTCACTCCTGTGGCAAACAGCTGGGGTGGCAGTGGTTCATGGCTTGAGGTGGTGGTAGGTCATCTGAAGATTTCCATGACCAGTGCTTTCCGTTCAAGAAGCATCGATGGCGGTTGGAACGATGGCACTACGGGCATCGGGCAGGTCGAGAGTGCTGAGAATATCAGCGGTCAGGAGACCAGACAGAACTCTGGCTGGTACACGCTTCAGGGTCAGCGAGTAGAACACCCAACCAAGGGTATCTATATCCATAATGGCAAGAAGGTGGTTTTGAGATA
>JAJWOH010000241.1:0-2549 GCA_021635485.1 Segatella copri
ATCACTTTTTCTTGCATAAAGTTTGCAATTTCCGATATTTATGCTTACCTTTGCCGTTGTTAAGAGGGAACTCGTAACACATTACAAAATATCTTATCATAAAAATAAGAAAGGAAATAGCGAATGGAACTGAAAGAGACTTTCCAAAAAGTGAAGGCAGCTAGCAAAACACTTGGTTTGCTAACTGATGAACAACGTAATGAAATCCTGCAGGCGGTGGCTGATGCTATCATCGCAGAGACTCCTGCGCTCTTGAAAGCAAATGCAGAAGACTTGGCGAAGATGGACAAGGCGAACCCGCTCTACGACCGATTGCAACTCACAGAGCAGCGACTCCAGGATATTGCTTCGGATATGAGACACGTAAGTACCCTGCCCTCACCGCTCGGAAGAGTTCTCAAAGACAAAACACTCGAAAATGGTTTGCATCTGCAGCGAGTAGCCGTTCCATTCGGAGTTATCGGCATGATTTACGAGGCTCGTCCTAACGTAACCTACGATGTTTTCTCACTCTGTTTCAAGAGCGGAAATGCGTGTATACTGAAAGGAGGAAAGGATGCAAACGCCTCAAACTCAGCGGGTGTCGAACTTATCCACAAGGTGTTGATAACTTTTGGTATTGATCCGAATGTTGTTACACTGCTCCCTGCTACCCACGAAGCTACCGGCGAAATGCTGAATGCCGTGGGCTATATTGACCTCTGCATTCCTCGTGGAGGAAAGAAGCTCATCAACTTCGTCCGTGATACTGCCAAAGTTCCGGTTATCGAAACCGGAGCCGGCGTGGTACATTGTTACTTCGACAAGGATGGCGACCTGGAGATGGGCAAGCGCATCATCACCAATGCCAAATGCAGAAGAGTGAGCGTATGCAATGCACTCGACTGTCTGCTGATTCACGAAAGCAGATTAAGCGACCTTCCTGCCCTCTGTGAAGGCCTCGCCGAGAAGCGAACCAAGATTCATGCTGATGCTAAGGCTTACGAAGTCTTAAAGGGACACTATCCAGACACCTTATTATATAAGGCAGAGGAAAGCGAAGCGAAGATGAAAGAGGCTGATGCCAACGTAAAGAGTATCTGGAACACCGAATGGCTCAGCATGCAGATGGGCATCAAAACCGTAGCTTCGGAAGATGAGGCGCTCGACCATATTGCCACTTACGGAAGTGGTCACAGCGAGAGCATAGTTTCCAACGATGAAACTGCCCAGAAGAAGTTCCAGGCATTGGTAGATGCAGCCTGCGTTTATGTAAACGCTCCTACCAGCTTTACCGATGGCGCACAGTTCGGATTGGGCGCAGAGATTGGCATCAGTACCCAGAAGCTCGGAGCCCGCGGACCAATGGCACTCGAAGAGATTACCACCTACAAGTGGTTGATTACAGGTCAGGGACAGACAAGAGCTTAACAGGACCCGCTCCGTACCTGCTCCGTACCCTCTCCGTACCAAGTCTTAGTTTCTGCCATGTTTGCAAGGTTTGCATGCAAACTTTGCAAACATCAAGATTCAAGAAGAAAGATTCAAGAGTAATATATATTAGAAATAACAAACAAAAAACGAAATAACAATGAAGACATTCTTTAATGTTGAAGACCTTGGCGACCTGAAAGCAGCGCTCGCCGAGGCACAGGAAGTGAAAGCAAACCGTTTCGGTTATCAGGAGTTGGGCAAGAACAAAACCTTGCTGATGATATTCTTCAATAACAGTCTCCGTACCCGACTAAGTACACAGAAGGCTGCGATGAACCTGGGCATGAATGTAATCGTGCTCGATGTGAATGCCGGTGCATGGAAACTGGAGACAGAGCGTGGCGTTATCATGGATGGCGACAAGAGCGAGCACCTGCTGGAGGCTATCCCAGTGATGGGTAGCTTCTGCGACCTTATCGGTGTGCGCAGCTTTGCCGGTTTGAAAGACCGTGACTACGATTATGCCGAGACCATCGTAAACCAGTTTGTAAAGTACAGCGGCCGTCCAGTCTTCGCTATGGAGACTGCTACCGTTCACCCTCTCCAGGCATTCGCCGACCTCATCACCATCGAGGAGCATAAGAAGGTGGCTCGTCCTAAGGTAGTCCTGACCTGGGCTCCTCATTGCCGTGCCCTGCCACAGGCTGTACCAAACTCATTCGCCCAGTGGATGAATGCAGCCGATGTAGATTTCGTGGTTACTCACCCAGAGGGCTATGAACTCGACCCTAAGTTCGTAGGCAATGCCAAGGTAGAGTACGACCAGAAGAAGGCGCTGGAAGGTGCAGACTTCGTTTACGCCAAGAACTGGAGCTGTCCGGGCGTGAAAGACCCAGCACAGTATGGTGAGATATTGAGCAAGGATATGAGCTGGACCATCGACGAGGAGCACATGAGCTGGACCAACGATGGTTGCTTCATGCACTGTCTGCCAGTTCGCCGTGGCTTGATTGTAACCGATGATGTCATCGAGAGCAAGAACAGTCTGGTGATTCCAGAGGCAGCCAACCGTGAGATTTCAGCCGAGGTTGTCATCAAGCGCATGCTCGAATCACTCTAAAGCAGGAAATAAGAAA
>JAJWOH010000242.1:0-2545 GCA_021635485.1 Segatella copri
GATAAGCAAAAATCCCGAAACCGCCAAGCGATTTCGGGATTTATTATGTATTCAACTGTGCACCCAATACCTTGAAGGGGATTTTATCAGTATTCTTACTATCTGTTCAGTTCCTTGATGATTTTCTCCAGATTGTCAAGCTGGCGGGCATCCACTTTCACATCTACCAGATTTCCTTCCTTGTCGAAGAGACGATAGGATGGGAAGGAGTGAATGTTGAGATAGTTCTCGATGGCACGCTGCTGAGGCACTGGCAAGTTATAGTGGACGATATTGTCGCCAACCAGATTATTCAGTTTGATGATATTTTTCCATGACTCTTCAGGACTGTTGTTTGCCATGTATAGATATACCACATCGTATGGTGCCAGGCGTTCAAACTCTTCCTTCGAATGGGCAAGAGCCATCTTGCAAGGGGCACACCAGGTTCCCCAGACATCCAGCAATACAAGTTTTCCCTTATAAGGTTCCAATATATGGCGAAGAAGCTTCTCCCCATCGCTCATATCCTGCGGAGCTGTCTTGATACTAACAGTAATATCCTTGTTCTGCAAAGACAGGTACTTTCGGTGTTCTGCCAATACTTTTTCCCTGATAACTTCAGAACTGATGCAATGTTCAGCCAGGTCAAGTCCATAACTATTGAGTGGAATGGCTAGTCTTTCCAACATCTGAAGAAGGGCTTTGGAGATGATGACATCTTTCTGCTGCTGGCTGCACCCCATGCTATCAGCTATATGCTGGGCATAATATACATCGATGAGAGGAGTCTCATCCTTAAGCATCTTGGCTATGTCTTCTCTTCCAATGATAGCCGTAGCACGCTTGGCAAGGGCTGAACTGGAAAAAGCATTTTCCATTTCCTCCTGCTCCATGGCATCAGTCGTCTGATTTTGCTTGATAGTCTTGGCTTCCAGGTCCTTAGCCCATTGTTCCACCGTAGCAATTTCAGAATCTGTTATCGCAATATCCCCCAGAGCCTTGTGCTTTTTCAACAGTTCCGGGTAATAATTGGTGTATAAGAATCCATAGGCCTTCCCCATGGGTGTACTGTACCTTAACCTTGCTTCCTGGTCGATGAGATCATTAGTCAGCATATTATAGTCACGAAACAGAGTATAAGGCTGCGGAATCTCCTTCCATATTTTTTCCACTTGGCTCACATATTCCTGAGGGAAAATATGGTCTTTCACGTGATATGCTCCTTGCAAGATATCCGAAGCATAAGTGCAGAGAAGGTATTGAGCCGCATACTCCTGATAACATCTGGAAATAGATGCCGATTTTTCTATCTGTTTCCGTAAGTTCCCTTCAGCCTCCTTATATCTGGATTCAAGAATCTGCATCATCTCCTGGGCTGTAACCTTGTTTTCATACTTTCCTGGATATTCTGCGTCAATCATTGGAATAGGATGCGCGAGCAGTTCGTTTTGCAAGCGACAGTTCTTACCCATGAAGATAGCATGTCCAGCTTTGAAGTCATAAAGCAGATAATAGGTCTCACCTGGCTCCAACACGGTGTTGACACAATTATGTTTCCAGTCCATGAAAACCTCGGTAGAGTTGATGAGAGGTACTTTGATTTCAAATCTGCCAAGAGAGTCGAGTTTGCTGTAATTGCTTACTTCTTTGAATGTGGAAAAGAGATCATAATAATTCACACTATACTCCTGCCCTCTATCCCAAAGTTCCTTAGGCATATTTCTGAGCCATCCCACAACAATAGCCGTATCGGGCTTGTTATGAGTATCCTTCAGACTTGTGGCCTCATCTTTCTGCGGATAATCCGGAAGGATGGAAGTGGTAATGAGCGAATATTCGGCTTTCTTGCCGTTGATGCTCATCGTGCGCTTGCCATGTTGAGACTTGTCGATGTTGACAGCAAGGTCGCTCTTGCCATCGGTAAGGATGAAAGAGTACTTGTCGCCCTTCTGATTCTTCTGCTTGTATTGCCAGTAACGGCAGTCGTAGATGGCGAAATCATCATAGAATCCTATCTCCCAATCACCTGTCGCATCGTTGCGCCAAAGCGAGGAGAAGAGTTGTTTGATACGGGTATCGATGCTCTCGATGCCAAATATCTTGAAGTTCTCTTTGCCGTCACCTTCCAGGAAGTCAAACTTTCTGGTCTTCTTGGGGAGCGGTGCGAAGTGGAAGACCACATCCTCCCTGCCAGAGCCAGGCATATAGTGTTCCTCGTCAAGTTTCAGTCCATCACAGCTCTTGACGAGATATTTCTTGCCATCAGCAAGGAGATAGGTTTCCTTCACAAACTTTACCCAATAGTGTGGGCGAAAAGTGATGTGCATGAACACTCGTGTTTCATCATCTGCGAATTCCACACGATAGATGTTGAGTTGAGATTGAAAAGGATCATTAAATAGCTGATTCGATTCAGCTACTGGTTTTTCCCAGACAATAAGTTTCTTGCCATTCCCTGCCCAGCAAGTACAGAGACAGAGGACTGCGATAAGTGCACAAAGGATTCTTTTCATAAATTCGATAATTATATTTGATTGATATTGAATGCTGCAAATTATTGTTG
>JAJWOH010000243.1:0-2538 GCA_021635485.1 Segatella copri
ATGTAACACTTACAGCTGTATCTTTACAGCCTTTCCGTCATATTCCACACTCTTGCTTGCCTGCATAGGCTGATCGCCCGCTCCACTATTGGCATCCACCAATACGATATGGAATCTGCGATGCTGGAGCATTCCCTTATAGCTGCCCTTGCGTGGAGCGATGCTTAGGGTTCTGCCAGCTTCATTCCAAACAAACTGGATTTCCGAGAATTTACCCTTCTCGTAGTTGTAGTTGTCGCCCTCATCCTCATAGAGCGTAAATTTACCATCAGCACCAGGATAGACACGGATTTCCAGCTCATCCCAAGGCTTCTCTGAACTATACTGCACTTCAGGACCGAATGGCAGGATGGTACCTGCCTTGATGAATACAGGCATGATGTCGATAGGACAAAGGCGCTGGATATCCTGACCGCCCTCATACTGGGTGTTGCTCCAGAAATCATACCATTTATTACCCTTTGGCAAGTAAACATTCACAGGCGCTGCTGCCTTCCTTACATCTGGATAGATGGTATGACCCTTCTTCTCCTTATCCTTCCAGGTATATAAAGGATCGGTTACCGGCTTCACCAGAATGTTGCGGCCGAAGAGATACTCATCGTTCAGGCGAGAAGCCTTCTTGTCTGCTGCATAATCCATCACCAGGGCACGCATCATGCTTCCGCTATTCTGCACGCAGTCGCTTGCCGTACTGTAGATATAAGGCAAAAGGCGATAGCGCAGCTTGATGGTCTTGATTATGGCATCATAAGCCCAGTCGCCCTGCTTTCCGAACTCATACAGTTCGCTTACCATTGGCGAAGAACAGTGGTTTCGCATCAATGGCATGAAGGTTCCCCACTGCATCCAGCGGGTCTGCAATTCCTGAAGGGCTGGGTTCTTAGGATTCTGTTCGAACTCCCAGTAGAAGAAACCGCCCAGGTCGGTGTTCCAGAACGGTATGCCACAGAGCGAGAAGTTCAAGCCCGACGGAATCTGGTTCTTCATCTCGTTCCAGGAAGCCAGCACGTCGCCACTCCAGCAGATGGTGCCATAATGCTGAATACCGAAACTGCCGCTTCGGGTCATCTGGAGCGAACGCTTTGTGTTGCCCTTCATCGCTCTCTGGTGCTCGTAGATGCTCTTGTTGTGCAATAACGGGAAGGCGTTCTTCACGCCCAGCCATGAACCGTCGTTGGTCTGATAGTTCTCATCGCCCGGCTTCTCAAAATGGTCTGGCTCCGTAGAATCGGTCCACCAGGCATCAAAGCCCATCTGGTAGAGATGAGTAAGATACTTCCAGTAGAGGTTGCGAGCCTTCGGATTGAAGACATCGTATGGCATCACACCACTGTTTCTAGGCCAGGTTTCGAAAGGAAGGAGAGCATTCATCTTCTTCAGTTCACGATACTGCTCTGTCCAAGGACCGAAACTTGCCCAGATGGAAATCATCAGGTGGGCATCGTTCTTGTGAACATACTTCACCATTTCCTCCGGACTCTTCAGGCGAGGCTCTCCCTGTGCCTTCATCTGCTTCATATCGGTAGGAAGATACTTGGCAAAGGCAGGGTCGCCCACTTTATTAATATAATATGGGTTCTGGAATTTCATAGCATTCCAGTTGGAGTCGCATCCCCAATACTGCCAGTCCTGCACGATGGCATCGGTAGGAATCTTCAGTTTGCGATACTTATCCAACACGCCTGCCAGTTCATCGCTGGTCTTATAGCGCTCACGGCATTGCCAGAAGCCCATAGCCCATTTCGGGAACATCGTAGCCTGTCCGGTGAGTTCACGGATGCTGGCGATGACTCCATCCTGCGTACCATCCTTATACATGAAATAGTAGTCGGCGCAGGTTCCTACTTCACTGGTGAAGGAAGTGCATGATGGCTGGTTGCCATTATCCTTGGATGCTACTACATCATTGAAATAGGTTTTTCCTGCATTGTCCCAGTAAAGACCATAGCCCTTCTCACTGGTGAAATAAGGGATGGCGATATAAGTATTATTGTTCCAGAGTACGATATTCTGTCGGCCACGCTGATTCATGTAAACATCGCGCAACTGTCCCAGACCATAGATTGCCTCGTCGTCGGCAAGACGGAAGTCCTGCTCTATGCGGTACTTGCCCTTGTTGGCTTCATCCTTGCGAGCTTCCAGACGGGTCTTCGTATCGGTAAGCAGCAGCTTTCCATCCTTCGAAAGAAAGCGGATTTCGCCAGTCTGCTGATTCAGTTCAACGGAAATAAAACTAGAATTGATTTTTACAATATCACCATTTTCCTGTATTTGAACGCCCTTCATCTGCTGAGGTTTCAAGATGACAGAATAGCTTTTCTTCTGAACAGGAGCACCAAGTCCGGCATCAGATTTCAAGATGCGGACGATGGATGGAGAATAGAATTCGATGGTTACATTCTGCTGAGCCACCTGACGGGTGATAGACTTGGCAGCCGCACCTTTCTGGGTGCCTGCCACCTTTACGCTCTTGGCGCTGAGTTCACTTGGAACGCCAACGACAGCGATGCCCAAAAGGGCAATGAGAGATAAATT
>JAJWOH010000095.1:0-13986 GCA_021635485.1 Segatella copri
GTCAGCAAGGCTGGTATGTAGGAGTAGAGGGTGGAATGCCTTTCGGCTTCTCTACCTTCTCAAGTTTCGGACACGACAAGACGCATCTCGGTTGGGCTGCTGGCTTATATGGTGGCTATCGTTTCAACTCCATCTTCTCGGCAGAGTTATCTGCTAAATATGGAGGAATGAACTTATCTGCACAAGACTGTTGCGTAGAACGTAACTATTGGTTGGGTAGCGACGGTGCACTTTATCAGGCTAGTGTCCTGGATATGGACAGTTGGGAATATGCCAATCTGAAAAGCCATGTCTGTATGGGACAATACGGAGCAAGAGTAAATATCAATCTCTTGGGCTTATTCCCTCAAACTGCTGACAGCCGATGGAATCTGGCAGTTTCACCTCATATATATATGGTGACAACCAAGGCAGATGTTCAGACTTTGTCAGATGATGCAAAGGTAATGAAAGGTTCCACCAACTGCCACTTTGGTTATGGAGCAGACTTGCAGGTGGGCTATCAGCTAACCCCTCTTCTGAATCTTGGCATCTATTCCGGTTTGACCCGTCTTACTGGCGAACGTATGGATGGAATGCCGGAATATCAGCATAAGAACAACTTCTTGTGGGAAAGTGGCATAAGATTAGGAATCAACTTGCCTTTTACCAATCATCATCCGTAACCCATAAAACAAGATAGAAAATGAAAGCAAAAAGAAGATTTAATATTTGGTTATGGGTGCTGTTATGCGTCCCATGCCTGTTGACAAGTTGCGACCATGATGTTCATAATGATGCAGAAGAAGGAGGCTTGTCGGTATCGCTCACTTGGGCAGATGAAGCCGACCAAGGTACGGATGTGAATGACGTAAAACTCTGGATATTCAATGCCGATGACGGTTCCTTAGTTGAAGAAAAACATTATGGTAGTGCGCAGGAGGTGGCAAGCCAGAGATTCCAACTCCCGGAAGGAACCTATCGCATCCTGACTACCACCAACCTAACAGAACCGTTCTTTATCAGCGAACAGACCCGGTCTTTGACCAACTGGAACAATATTCTGATAGGTTTGACCAATCCTAAAGATGTGAAGCATAATGCCTATTTCGGAGTTGCCGATGTGAAGATAGATAACAAGGAAGGCAGCTATGTGGTGCAAACCCCTATAAAGAGCGTGCTTTCGGAACTGACCATCATCATCGAGAATGTGCCGAAAGGCACAGAGATGAGTGGCAAGGCTTTGGATTGTGCCGGGTGCCTGTTCCCAACGCTGAAGAACAGTGATGGGGACTACGGTTTGCCGAGCATAGAGCCAACGGAAGTGGAACTCCCTACCCTCCTGGCTACGGAATCAACCCTGAAATCGGAAGTCATCCGACTGATGCCAACCATACAGGGAAGCCCCGCCTCTCATATTTATCTCCGCCTCTTGCTCCCTAACAAGACCTTGCAGGAGTTTGACATCACTGCTCCTAAGATGAATGTTGGTGGAAAGTATGAGCTAAGGTTCAAGTACGAAGAAATGCAGCCGAAGATGAATCTGGAAGCTACCATCAACGGTTGGACGAACCTCAACAATGAAGTAGAAACCAAATAATAATAATAACTTTTAAAATATGGATAATATGAAAAAGATGACGAAGTTTTTCGCCCTTGCACTCTTAGCAGGTGCAATGGTTTCATGCAGTACAGAAGATACAGCTTCTACAACAGCAAATGGTAAGGTAGCCGTGCAGTTTACTGGTGGTATCAGCGTAAACACCCGTGCCAGCGGAACCACTTGGGACAACGGTGACCGTATCGGAATCACCGACATCGACAACGATACCCAGTACGGCAACGTGCCTTTCATCCTGAAGAACGGGAAATTTGAGGCAGAAGGAAAGGTCATCTATATCGAAGATACAAAGACCCATACTTTCCGCGCCTACTATCCGTACAACGCGGCGGGAGGCATCCTCACAGCCACGACCGATGCCACGGCGCAGCAGAACCAGCCTGCCATCGACTTCCTCTTTGCTTCAGGAGCCACGGGAGACAAAAACAGCCCGGTGGTGAACTTTACCGACAAAACCTACAAAGGCGGTGAAGACAACTCCTTCCACCACCGCATGAGCCGGATAACCCTTACCTTCGAGGCGGGCGATGGTGTGGATTTCAACGTGGTCAAGCCTGAACGTTACACGCTGGACGGATTGTTACTCACCGGTACGTTCAACACGGCCGACGGTATTGCCAACTACAGACCGGAGAACTGACCATGAATCTGGCAGACGGCAATCTCACGTCATCGATCATCCTCTTCCCGCAGACAGTTGCATCCCTGCCGTTGGTTGTGAATTACAAAGGTCAGGAATATCATGCCACACTCACCATGCCCGATGGCGCACTGCTGGCGGGCAACAACTATACCTATACCGTCAAGGTACGCAACAAAGTCCTTGAAGTCAGCGAAGCCACCATTGCAAAGTGGAACGATATAGACGGTGGAGATGTGGGTGCTGACCTGTAGGATGTTAATAATTAATCGATTAGAATGAAGAATTATGAGACATAGATTATTTATCCCCGCAGCCACCGCACTGCTGTTCGCCCTCGCCGCCTGCACACAGGACGAACTGGCTGGCGGTAGCCGTCTGTCCAAAGAGGAATATCCTATAGTCATCCATGCCACCGGACTGTCCGTAGAGGCAACGCCGCTGGCAGCCCCTTCCACCCGTGCCTCTGTGGACGGCGACTGGCAGGGCGTCACCTCCGTGGCACTCAAGATGGGCGATGCGGTAAAGGAATACACCGTAACGGCTTCTACCGATTTCAAGAGTGCCACGCTTTCACGCGAGAACGACCCGTACTACTGGACCAGCCACGACCCGATTACCGTATCGGCATGGTGGCCCTTCAACAATGCCGACATCACACAGATGCCTGCCGTGAAGGTGGCCGAAGACCAAAGCAAATTGGCTGACTTCCAGAACAGCGACTTCATCTCTGCTGAGAACCGGAAGGTGGAATTTAACAACCCGACTCTTGAATTTACCCACCGCACGGCACGCGTGACAATCGAACTGAAGCCCGGCACGGGATTCACGAGCGTCGCCGGTGCCACGGTGAGCCTCGTGAGCCTGTCCGCCGATAACGGCAACCCGACCGCCATCAAGACCTACAACGCAAGCGGCAACACCTACGAGGCACTGACCGCCCCGCAGACCGTTGCGGCAGGCAAGCCGTTCGTCAAGGTGGAACTCGGCGGTGGCACCTTCTACTTCCGTCCGCAGAACAACGTCGTATTAGAAGCGGGCAGCCGCTATAAATATACCGTTAAGGTGAACACCACCGGCCTGACGTTAGAGGGTTGCACCATCGGCAGCTGGGCTGACGGCGGCGGCGAGAGTGGCGCAGCCGAGGATTTGGGCTACATCTACGACAGCAACACCAATACCTACACGGTCTATAACGCCGACGGTCTATTGGCATGGAACAAAGCCATACAAGAAGATGAATCGATAAATTGCACCCTCACCGCCGACATCGACCTGACGGGTAAGAAATGGACACGTTTAGACACATGGCCAGGCTACTCCGGTGTCTTTAATGGGCAGGGACACCGCATTACGGGATTAAACTTTTCAGCACCGAGTTTTGGACTTTTTAATTTTTTAAATGTAAGTGGAGTGATAAAGAACCTACAACTCATAGATGTGAATCTGGATGGCAGTAGTGGAAGAGCTGCTGGAATGGTGGACCGAAATCATGGCAAAATCATTGCCTGCTCTGTGACGGGAAAAATTTCTGCATATGGTAGAACTTGTGGTATAGCCTATTCAAATTATGGAGATATCACCGCTTGCTGGTTCAACGGCACATTGAAAAAGGATGAATCTGGAGCTATAGTGCGTTATAACTACGCTTATGTAACTTCCTGTTATTGGGGAGGCAATGCCGAGCAAGGAGTATTCAGTAATCTTGGAGGAGAGGTAGATGGTGGCGCAAAGGTGGACGGTGCGACCGTGAAATGGCAAACAGCCGTCGACGGCATGAACCACGCCCTCACCGACAACGACTACCAGTGGGCACTAGGCACCAACGGTCTGCCCGTACTGCAAAAGAAACAATAACAACCCCTAAACAACACGCATCATGAAACGAACAACCATTCATATATTCGCAGCCATCGCCCTGCTGTTCGCCCTCGCCGCCTGCACGCAGGACGAAGCGGGCTTTCTGCCGGAAGGGGCGGAAGGCACACCCATCGTCTTCACCGCCACGGGGCTGAACTCCGCTGCGACAGCCACCGCCGGCACCCGTGCCCCGGTGGACGGCAATTGGGAGGGTGTGCAGAGCGTGGCAGTCCTGATGGACGGCACGGTGAAGGCATACGACGTAACGCCCTCCACCGCCGACCCCACCAGCGCCACGCTGACCTCCACCGACCCGTACTACTGGACCAACCACAACGACATCACCGTCACAGCGTGGTGGCCCTACACCGCTGGCGAGACAACCCCGCCTGCGGTAAAGGTAAAAGCCAACCAAAGTACCCAGAAAGACTTTGAGGGCAGCGACCTCATCGTAGCCGACGGGCAGACGGTGACCTACGGCAGCCCCACGCTCCGCTTCACCCACCGCACGGCGCGGGTGACCATCGTTCTGACGGACTACACCGAGGGGCTGGCATCCGTGCAGCTGACGGGGCTCTCCACCGAAGGCGGCAACCCGGATATAATCGTCCCGTATGACAAGGGCAGCAACACCTACATCGCCATCGTAGCCCCGCAAAGTGTGGCAGCTGGCACGGCCTTCATTACCTGCACCTTCACTAACGGCAAGACCTTCGTTTATAAGATGAAGAATGCTACCGACTGGCAGGCGGGCGGTGAATATACCTACACCGTCTCCCTCGCTGCGGCAAAAGACCTGGGCTATACCATAGAGAGCGACGGCAGCTACACCGTGACCTCCGCCGATGGCCTGATGAATGTAGCCGAATTAGTGAACGGAGGTAAGACCGACATTAACATTACCCTCGACAAAAACATTGACCTGACGGGCAAAGGCTGGACGCCGATAGGCACAAACTACGACAACTCATACACGGGCACCTTCGACGGCGGCGGCCATACCATCAAGGGGCTGACCGTTACGACAAATGACCAATTTGTGGGTCTGTTCGGCTATCTCAATAGAGCTGGTACGGTGAAGAACGTGGTGATGGAAGGCATACAGATAACAAGCAATCACATGTTTGGCTGTACTGGCGGCGTGGTAGGATATAGCTGGGGCACCATTGAAAACTGCTCGGTGTCGGGCAGCGTCAGCGGCACGGATTGTGTCGGCGGTGTGGTGGGTTCACAAAAGGCCGGTTCCATCATCGGATGCAGCTCCTCTGCCACAGTGAAGGGAACGCACTATGTCGGCGGTGTGGCAGGAGAAAAATGGGGCACCATGATCGCTTGCTATGCCACAGGCAACGTGACCTTAGAAATAGGATCCCCAAAGAATCTCTCTGGCGGCGGTGTAGTGGGATTAAACGGAGGAAGCCGCGTCCTTGCCTGCTATGCCATTGGCAACGTAAATAGTAAGGGTAGCAGCACCGGCAATGTGCATATCGGCGGCTTGTTTGGAGATAACTACACCGTCGTGACCGCCTGCTACTGGATGAACAATCAGGAACAAGGTATCGGCCGCAATCAGCATAACACCGCCCCCGAAGCTACGAAGGTGGACGGTACTGACGTTACCTGGCAGAAAGCCGTTGATGCCATGAACACCGCCTTGCAGAACGCAGGCTCAGGGTGGCGTTACGAACTTAACGGAGCATTGCCTACCTTGAGGAAACCGTAAACCGTCGGGCGGAAAAGTTCCGCCCGCAACGAACTAATGATGTTAATTTCATTATTGGTCAAATAATACTAAATCCCCCATCCTGCTTTCTCTAGCGGGATGGGGGATTTTTCTTTTATACAGAAGTTTCGCATGCAGGCTCCACACGCCCTGTAAGGGCAGAAGCACCTAGCCCAGGGCATCGCCCTGGGTTATTACGGACGCAAACCTGTCGCCCTGTAAGGGCAAAAGCTTTAAAACTCCAGGCAATACATAAAGCTTTTGCCCTTACAGGGCGCCTTGCTGATTGCTATTATACCCAGGGCGATGCCCTGGGCTAGGAGCTTTTGGGCCTTCAGCCCGTACTTAAGCCACATGCACAGAACCAACGGACACCGGCTAAAGATTTGGCTAGAAGAGAGACCGAAAACGTTAAAAAATACAAACAAGGTGTCGCATTGCCCACGAAGGAGACACCAAAAAACAAAAAATCATACCAAAAAAAACAAATATTACCCCCCCCACTTTCAAATAAAACCCTTATCTTTGCACCTGATTTTTAAAAAATCTGTATCATGAAGGCTTTAAAATATTGTAAATTATAATCAAAATATAATAGATATGAAGAAAGTTTTAACTAAGAAAAAGTATGTAGTTCCATCTATGCAGATTCTCGAATTGGAATCTACGCAGATTCTCGCAGGAAGTAAAGTCAATTCTACACCTTCTGTGAATGGTTTTGAACCCGATGTTTCTTTGGGCTCTGGTGACATGGGAGAAAGCACACCGGCTAGAAGTACTAGCATTTGGGACTAAGATGAATATTAAATGAAATGAATATGAAATTATCCAGTTTATTACCCCAGATGGCTTGCGCCCTCCTCCTTATGTCGAGTTGCTCACAGGAGGATAGTCTGACGCCAGGCGGAAGCCCATCTTCTGTTGGCGGCATTCTCATCACCACGCAGGTATCAGATGTTGCTACCCGTGGCATCACCGAAACTGCCACCTTGCAAAACTTCGGCATCTGTATCCAGGGTTCCGGAGAGCACGCTTCATCTTTGCAATATAATAATGTGGAGATGACGAAGAACGGCGAAGAGTGGACTTCTGCTACCCCAATGCTGTGGCAGAGTGAGATTCCTTCTGCCGACATCATCGCCTATGCCCCTTATCAGGCTGAAATAAGCGAAGCCTTAGCAACCCAGAAGCAGTTCCCCGTATCGGTGAAAGCCGTACAGACTCAAGAAGACCTGTCTTCCGACCTTCTGGTGTTCAAGGCTAAGGATTATGCTCCAGCCATCGTCGGCGAGAACAAAGACAAGATTGTTGCTGTGAAGTTTGATCATGCCTTCAGCCAGTTGATGGTAACCTTCAACTTCCATTCCGCCTTTTCCAACGATGAGGTAGATCTGTTAAAGATAGAAGACGTAAAGGTAGAGGGCACTGTTTTGTCAGGCGTATGCGATTTTTCTCAGGACAAGCCGCAGATAACGGTTAAGTCTGATGCCGCAGCAGAGGCCATCACTCCAGAGAATGTTTCTTTCCAGGCAAAGGATGCAGAGCATGCCAGCATCTCTGCCCTATACTCCTGTCTGCTGGTTCCGCAGACCATCCAGGCAGCCAACCAGCCTCTGACGGTTTCCTTCCGATTGGGTGAAACCACCTATTCCTGGAAGGCGAATGCCGACATCACCCTGAGGCAGGGCAAGTATTATACCCTTTCGCTCAACATCAAGAAGACCGGAGCTGTAGTAGAAGGAACGATTCAAGACTGGGTTCCGGCAGAAGGTAACAATGAATACATAGCAAATTAATAACTAGTAAAAAAAAGAGATATGAAGAAATTTAGATTCTTATACATCGCTGCCGCAGCATTGCTGTTTGCAGCTTGCGCTAACGAAGAAGATGGTATCGGCAACAATGGTCCTGTTGCTGCTACAGTAAAGGCGGATATTGCCAACAATATCAAAACCCGTGGAACTGCAGACGACAACAGATGGACAACTGGCAATGCCATCGGTGTGTACGTCACTTCCGCAGGAAACACAAAAGGAACAAATGTAAAGTATGAATATGACAGATATGGTGAATTTGTTTCGGCAAATCCTATTTATTTCAGAGATAACGAGGAACAGACATTCAGTGCGTATTATCCATACATTGATGACCCCAATAATGACAAATTCGATGAGGATGGTTGGTTAATAAATGATTGGACTATTGATTACAGCAATCCAAGTAATACCTTATTAGCAAACGATTTTCTCTTTGCCTCGGGAGCAATAGCCAGCAAAGCATCGCCAATGGTTTATTTCACTGACTTGAATAATGTGGCTGAATCCTTGCCAGAGAAAGACCATCGCTTTAAGCACAAGATGAGTATGATAGAATTTACGGTCTGTGCAGGAAAAGGTATAGAGGCCAGCAAGAGTGATCTTCAAAGTATAACATTGGACAAGATAAAGACACAGGGTAAGATAAATGTAAAAACAGGTGCGATAGAAGTCACAGGGACTTCTTCCCTAACAACCTTACCAGTAACAGGTCTTTTGACCGATGTCAGGGTCTGCAAGTTCATACTCTTCCCACAAGAGTTCGAAAACAAAGAATTGCCCATTAGTTGTAATGTGAAGTATAACGAAAATACGATTAACAATTATACAACAAAGATAAACCTACCAAATGGATTCGAAGGTGGTAAAAAATATACTTATACTATCACTGTTATAAATAATAGTATAGTAATAGGAAATGCAAGCATAACGAGTTGGGGTATTGGCACAGACAATATATCTCTCGATGCAGAAATAGAATAATTCTGATAAAGAGGTACAAATAGGAATACAGGGTTAGTGAGCTTAGCTGCTCACTAACTCACGAATTAAACCTTAGCATGTGGTATAAGTACGGGCTTAGGCCCAAAAGCTCCAGAAGCAGCACGCCCTGAAAGGGCAGAAGCTCCTAGCCCAGGGCATCGCCCTGGGTATAATAGCAATCAGCAAGGCGCCCTGTAAGGGCAAAAGCTTGGTTTATTGCCCGGTATTTTAAAGCTTTTGCCCTTACAGGGCGACAGGTTTGCGTCCGTAATTACCCAGGGCGATGCCCTGGGCTAGGAGCTTCTGCCCTTTCAGGGCGTGTGGCGAAAAACTTGCGAAGGTTCAGTCACAAACAATAAAAAACTGAAGATTATGAAGACGATAAAACAAAGAATTTCCTATGCGGTAATGGGCCTTATGGCTATGGGCTTTACTGCATGTACGCAAAATGAAGATATGGCTCCAACGCTGAAAGGGCAGGAAATCAATGCCACTTTCTCTGTTGGAGGTATGCAGACTCGTGTCAATACATTGGGAGACGGTAAAAATTGGGAGGATAAAGATAAGCTGAAAGTAAGTATATTTACGGATTCTGATCCTGGTAGTACGACTTTTCTTTCTTTTAATGGCGAAACCTGGTCCCGCAGTGGTAGTTTTCGTTGGTTAGATGAATCCGACCGACATACTATTTTGGCTGTATATCCATCTGACACGGATTTTGGGAAAGAAAATCTACAGTATGATTTACAGACAGACCAAAGCAGCGAAGGTAATTTGAAAAACGCTGATCTCATAACTGGATATTGGTACGATCGTCCTCGGTTTGATTTAAGCATTCCTATGAAGCATCGCATGTCGCTGGTAACAATTTTCTATGAAATAGGTGAATACGATCATCCTAATAAGGATATAAGTAACCTATGGATTTGTTCGCCATGCAATGGGGCTAGCTTTAGAATATCAAACGATGATTGGATAATGGACACTTCTAATTATAAAGAGCCAACGTTGGTATATGCATGCCAGACTGGAGATGATGGAGAAAAGTCTTTCTCTGCAATCATTGTACCAGGCTCGTTAGACACAAGTGCTGATTTTTTGAAGTTTACTTTAGACGGGCAAGATTATACCGTCAAGTTAAAGCAAAAAACAGATTTTTTGGAAGGGCATCGTTACACCTATAGTCTCAGAAAAATAGGAAGAGACAAAGTGGAACTCGCTGTCCGCAATCAAGGTGTTCTGCCTGGTTGGGAAAATGAAGAAGAACTATAACAAATAAAAGGAGAATATAATTATGCGTAAGATTATCCAATACATGATGATGGCATTGATTGCTGTTGTTTTGGCATCATGTGCTAATGATATAAGCGAAGAATCTACACCAACTGTTAAAAGTAATATACGGTTTGTTATAGATGACTTTCCTATGTTTGAGAAACCTTCTACCCGAACTATCGGTGAAGAAGACAAGGGTAAGACAGCATGGGCTGTTGGAGACGAAATCTGTGTAAAGTTAGAATCTAAAGAGTTAGGAACCCAGACTGCAACTTTAAAATATAATGGAGTAAAGTTTGAAATTCAAGATGGTAACTCATTGTGCTATCTTGAGGATGAACCTGTGACGGCTTATGCTTACTATGCTCCAAATCGTAAATGGTTAAATGATGGTAATCTTGGGTATAAGGATGGTGAACACGATGGAACTGCAGAGCTCCTCGAAGCAACTTGCACTGTTCATTATGGAGATGATAATTATATAGACATATCGTTTGCCACTGCAACACGCAATTATTCACGCTTGCGCATTGCAACTATGCCAAATAAGCCAATAACAGTTGACATCAATTATTTCACTCCTGCGGGCAGCAGCGATATGAAATGGGATCAATATTATGCTCTTACTTCTGATGAAAAGGGCAATGCCTATTTATATGGTACTTTTGATAAATTTGCCAATGTCACTGTGATATATGGGGGAGTTCTTTTGGCAACTCATAAATTCTTGCAAGAAACAGAAAAAGCTAAGAGTTATGCTCTGGATGCTACTGTCATTTCGGCAAATAGTGCAGAAAAAATAAAGTCAGCTATCGACCAAGAAATAGCAAATAGCAAGACTGCTATAAGACTTAACCTCGCTTCTGATGCTGGTGATAATGAGTTTAAGGCTATCCGCGAAGCTTTTAAGAATGTGAAATCTGGCACTATAGATCTCACTCTAATAGGATGCAAGGAAATTCCTGCAGATGGTTTGAAAGATTTAACGGCATTAAAGTCTATTTCTTTGCCTGATGTGACAAAAATTGGAAAGAATGCCTTACTCTCCTGTGTGGATTTGGAAGAAATTTGTGCTCCGAATGTTTCTGCCATAGATGAATACGCCTTTGGAAGATGTTACGATTTGGGAAAAGTAACTTTTGGGAAACTCACCGATGTGCGAGGAGAAGCAAATTCTGGAGCTGGTATTTTTGATGATATTAATGGTTTGAAACCATATATATATTTGTATTTGCCCAAAAATCAGGAAGTCATGAAAGGTGAGTTTGACTATAATAGCAATCAATATATTTGGAAGCCTACGGGTGAAAGTTACTTTGCCAGCTATGACTATGATAATCGTAGATTTCTCGGCTATCAATTTCAGAGAGTAATGAGATGAGAATAAAAGGCAGTACTATCAAGTTTAACTCCTAAGCTGGGCAAGGAGTATAAGTTACCCAGCAAACATATATCCCCCCGCACCTCACGGGAAACGACAAGGGTCTATATGCCACGAAGAAAAGGTGGCGTATAGACCCTTGATTATATGGTGATATTTGTTATCTACATCTCCGCTTTCAGCAGCTTTATCTCTTCTGCCGAAGGAAAGAGAAGAAGCAGAACGCAGGCTAAACGCAAGCAGCACGCCCTGAACCAACGGTCACCGACACATAGCGGAATTGAAAATCGCTGGTCGAAGGGTAAAACAAAGGTAAAGGGCGGCTCTGGTTAGAAGAAAGATAAAACATTTTCTAATTTAATAATTGCTTGGCAGAAACTTCTACTACCCCGCCATTTCCGTCACTAATGACCACAGGACGATTGTATAAAGCCTTTTCCACCAACATATCATGCTGAGCTTCAACTAAACCTGATTCAACTTTGTTGAGAAAGCCCTCAATCTCACTTTCACTCATAATCCTTAATTATATTAAATTTAACTGAACTTTTTATGAATTGCTCAGATTCTTAATTATTTCCAAAGGTAACTGGGTAGCTTTGGCAACCTGTTCGGCAGAAAGTCCCATTGCCAACAAACGTTGTGCTGTTTCTGTGTTGGCCTCATGTTTGCCTTTTTCCATGCCTTGCTTCATACCCTTTTCCATGCCTTGCTTCATGCCCTTTTCCATACCTTGCTTCATGCCCTTTTCCATGCCCTCAGCTATACCTTCACGCTTGGCGGTGTCTACGGAATTCTTGATGTCACGATATGCCATCTTGCTGGTCTCGTACTCCCTCATTTCCTGCGGAGTAAACTTGGCTATCTCGGCTTCCTCGAAGAGGCGGTCGAAGCCGAAGTCGGTCAGCAAGCTGATATATCTTTCTTCTACCTGCTTCATAATCATCTGTTTTAAATATCCATGCCGCAAAGTTACGACTTTATTTTCATATCTGCAAGAGATTTCTGTCAAAAGTTGCTGAAAAAGTTTGGAACCCACATATTATTAGGTAAAAATCTGCGTCATCTGCGATATCTGCGTGACAATGAACAGGTCACGCTCATCCACATCAAATTGGGTATGACGTGTAAGGTAAGGACGGGAAAGCAGAATATCCCGTTCCTTTTTCTGGTTATTGATAATTGTTCTCATTTCTCTTCAGATGAATTGATTAAACCGGGGCAAAGATACAAAAAATATTCAATATAACATTCGTATTGAACAAAAAAGTGCTGATTTTATTCAATACAACGAACAAAATGAATAAAAACAGTACTTTTGAGTGTTGAATGTTGAATGAGTGTTGAATGTTGAGTGTTGAGGGTTGAATGTTGAGTGTTGAGGGTTGAATGTTGAATGAGTGTTGAGTGTTAAATGAGGGTGTGTCAAAAGTCCAAGACACACCCTCTTTTTTGTTTGAGCTGAAGTTTCGCAAGTTTTGCCCCACACGCCCTGAAAGGGCAGAAGCTCCTAGCCCAGGGCATCGCCCTGGGTTATTACGGACGCAAACCTGTCGCCCTGTAAGGGCAAAAGCTTTAAAACTCCAGGCAAAACATAAGGCTTTTGCCCTTACAGGGCGCCTTGCTGATTGCCATTATACCCAGGGCGATGCCCTGGGCTAGGAGCTTCTGCCCTTTCAGGGCGTATTGGATGTGACTTATGACACACCCTCCTTCTTAATTATACTTCCTTCCAATCAACCAGTCCCTTTCCCATATCATCAAGTTCTATGGCAAGGGCGATGACTTTTCTCTTATCAGCCTTGAAAGGTTCGGCATACTGCTTGGCTTTCATCTGCTCCGCAGCAGCATCAACACCGCCGTTGTTGCTCAGCTTCAGCTCCAGCACATAGATAAAGTTAGTGTTTTCTACCACCATATCAATCCTGCCCGTAGCTATCATCTTCTCTACTTCTACCCGGCAGCCGATGGCATAGAAGATGGTGCTCATAATCAGGCGGTAGCGCTCCTCCATATCCATGCTGGCAAGCTTCTTGTTGCTATAAGGCACGTCCGCAATAAGTGCCTTCAGGCATTTCATGGCTTCGGGAAGATTGCCAAGGCTGAGGTGAACATTCAGAAATGCCTGGGTAGATTGAAGATCATTATTCTTGCGCATGGCAAGCGTTGGCAACACGATTTCATTTAGGGCTTGCCTTACCTCAAAGTTAGGAATGCCAAGAAGATAGGTTCCGTTTATATAACCCTTAATCGTGAGATAGCCCGACTGATAGAGAAACAGCTCTGCTCCGCCGCCCGTCACGTCAGAAGTTTCTATGATTGTGTCCAACAGGGCACTATTGTCAAAATCCTTCAAACGAATCTCCATGTCATCCACAAACTTTGGAAGCAGCGAGGTTGCACCCGAAGAAGCCCAATAGTTCTTCAAATCAGAATCTGCCAAGGCATTGATGAGACTGAACGGATTGAAGACATCAACCATATTGCGGCGACTGAAGTGATAGCCGTCATAATAAGCCGTAAGCTTCGCAACTGCTTCATTGAAAGTCCAGTCTTCGTATTCAGCCAACTTATTGATTTCCGGCTTGAAATCACGTAAGACTTCTTCCTTCGTGATACCACAGATGGCAGCATATTCAGGTTCAAAGCTGATATTGCTCAGATTGTTGAGCACAGAGAAAAGAGAAATCTGCGTAAACTTGGTGATGC
>JAJWOH010000096.1:0-13932 GCA_021635485.1 Segatella copri
GATGGGATGTTGCATTCACTGGAGTCTGCTTGCCATAGTCGATGGTAATCGTGAGACGCTGTCCACTCTTCAAGGCATATTTCAAATCATCAGAGAAGATAGCCTTACCCGGAGCAATGGTTACATTCTTCTTGCCATTGAATTTAAGATACTTCACCGTCTTGGCATTGATTCCCCAATTGCTTGGAACATCAGTATCTGCAATATACACCGATTTGATTTCTACCGGCTCCTTGCTCTGCTCGTTGCTGAACTTCACTCTGAGTTCCTCTCCGCCAAAAGATACATGAACCACTTGTCGACAAGAACGGTTGCTCAAGCTTTCCTTAGGCATATCTCCTTTACCAGTCCATTCCACTGCAGTAGCCCAAGATCCTTTCCATACCTTCTGGGCAAAAGCTACAGAACTTGACGCAGCCAATACGAGCGTCAGCGATAAAATTTTGATTGCTTGTCTATTCATTGTAATTATGATGCTTTTAATGTTTCTATTGTTGTTGACGATGCAAATTTACTAATAAGTAATGAAATAACAGGTATTTAATAGTTACCATTACTTTTCTATTTGTTTCATACCTGCAAAAAGGGCGCAAAAAGATAAAGAAACAAAAAGAAATGAAACATTTTGTTGCATTAGAATTTGTTTCTTTCATTGTTTTTTGTTACTTTTGCAGCCGTAACAACCTATTTTAAACAAGAAAACGGACAGAAAATATGAAGCATATCAGACATTGCCTCACGGCACTCTTCGCTATCACCATCTCGCTCATGGTATGGGCTGACAGTGGTGAACTTTTCACATCGGGCAAACTGTCAAGTTCGCTTATCAACTGCATTGTGCAGGATAAATACGGATATATCTGGGTGGGAACCGAATACGGACTCAGCAAGTTTGACGGCTACCGCTTTACCAACTATCTGCACAACGAAGAAGACACAACCTCCATTACTGACAACATTATCTCCGACCTGCTGGTAGATAAGAAAGGTAACCTGTGGATAGGTAGTGCCAAGGGACTGATGCGCTATAATTATGAGACGAACGATTTCACCCGTCTCCAATTTCCTGATGGCAGAAAGCCACGTATCTATTCTATGGTAGAAAGTCACAATGGCGATATCCTGCTGGGTACTGCAGGATATGGTCTCTATTCTGTAAAAGACAGAAATACCCGGAAAGGAACCGATCATCTTTTCGCTATCAGACAGGAAAGGCAATACGCTGAGCGCGATTCTGATGTATTCTTTACTCATATCTATGAAGATAAGCATCATTATCTCTGGCAGAGTAGCCACCTTTCAATCTTTACCCGTTTCATCAAGAAACAAGGCAAGGTGCAGCGCAAAGACTTCAAATCGCCATGCGGAGCACCTGTAGCTTTCATCCAGCATCGTCCGCAGACCATGCTCATCGTCTGTATGTATGGCATCGTCTATTATGATTACCGCACAGGCCGCATCGCTGATGCCGGCTACGACTTTGGCGGTTATCAGAATAATGTAACCATCAACAATGCTACCTTCGACCACGAAGGCAACCTCTATATCAGCACCTCCGAGCATGGTGTTCTCATGATCAGGAAGGGAAGCAACAGGGTAGAACAGTTGGAGAACAGCAACAGCAGTTTCAATCTGGCTACTGCCTTCGTCAACGATATCATCGAAGATAAGGACAACAATCTCTGGATAGGCTGTTATAAGAAAGGTCTGTACCTGATCAACCAGCGCCAGCAGGCTTTCAACAGCTGGAGTTTCTCTGCACAGAACTACATCATCGGCAGCAGCGTTTCATCTATTGCACAAGGCGAAAATGGTGAAACATGGTGTACGGTACAGAACAGTGGTGTGTTCTGTTTTGACGCTTCAGGCAAGATTATCGCCCACCCTCAGTCACCTGCAGGTACCTGCATCATCTATAAAGACCGACGTGGCGATTACTGGATCAGCAATGGCAGCGCACTCTACAGCTACAACCCTCATACAGGTACATACCAGCAGAAACTCACCTTTACCAGCGCCGGCATCTACTGTATGACCGACGATGCACAGGGCAACCTTTACATTTCTGTATACAGCAAAGGTCTATATATATATAATGTGGAAAGCGGCAAGGTTACCGTTCTGAACATGCAGCAAAGAGGCGATAAAGGATTTCTCTGCAACGACTGGGTGCGAAGCATGGCGCTCGACCATACAGGCCATTTATGGATAGGAACCTCTAATGGAGTTTCCTGTCTCAATACCCGAACGCTCAGTTTCAAGGATTTCGGATGGCACAATATTCTGAAAGACAGACAGGCAAATGGTATCTGCGAAGGAAAGAACGGCGATATTATCATCGGTACCGAAGAAGGACTCTATCTGTTTGACAGAAAGAGCAACAAAACGAAGAACTTCCCTCATGCGGAAGCGTTGAAAGGCAAGCAGGTATGCAGCATCATCAAAGACCAGAAGGGTGACTTGTGGGTAAGTACAACCATGGGCATCTGGCAGTACGAACAGAAGAACAGACAGTTTATCGGGCACATCAACGGCAACGGACTTACTACCCGTGAGTACGTGCTGGGCTCTTCCATGCATACCGCCAGCGACCTTATCGCCTTCGGAACCAGTGATGGTATCACAACCTTCTATCCTGACGTTGTCAGAGCCAAGAAGATGGAATTGGGAGATGTACATCTCACCAACTTCATCATCGACGGAAAGCCAATCAACTGTATGGTCAAAGACTTCAGCATTCCTTACTCCCAGAATTCATTCACTCTGGAGTTCTCGCTGCTCAACTACAGGAACACCGATAATATCAGTTTCCAATACCGCATCAACGACGGCAAATGGAACAGCACCAATGAGGGAGCCAATACCGTAGCATTCAACAAGTTGAAACCGGGCGACTATACGCTGGAGGTGAGAGCTACCAGCAATGGCAGATATTCCAAGAATCCTACCATCATCAACATCAAGGTATGCGACCCTTGGTATGCATCACCCGAGGCATATCTCCTCTATATCCTGATCACAGCAAGCGTCATCCTGTATGTTATCTATACATACGAGCGCCGCCGCAAGGCAGACCTGGAAGAGACCAAGATGCAGTTCCTCATCAATGCCACCCACGACATCCGCTCGCCGCTGACATTGATCATGGGACCGCTCAACAAGCTGAAAGCCAGATTAACAGATGCCGAAAGCAAACAGGATATCGATACCATCGACCGCAATGCTCAGCGTCTCTTGCTCCTGGTAAACCAGATACTTGATGAGCGAAAGATAGACAAGAACCAGATGCATCTCCACTGCCAGGAAACTCCGCTCAAGGAATTCCTGCATGGCATCGTTTCGCTCTACCGTTTCAATGCACAGGAGCGCAACATCACCCTTTCGCTCAAAGAAGACGAAAGCCTCAGCAGCGACAAAGGCAAACTGAAGGTTTGGATAGACCGCATCAACTTCGACAAGGTTATCTCCAACCTGCTCTCCAATGCCATGAAGTATACCTTTGATGGCGGCGAAATTACTATTATCATAGGTAAAGACGAAAAAAATGCCATTATCAGGGTAGAAGATACAGGCATCGGACTGAAAGAAGAGAAGACCGACCGTCTCTTCCAACGTTTCTATCAGGGGAACAACAGCAGCGGACTCCATATCGAAGGAACCGGTATCGGACTCAACCTCTGTAAGGCATTTGTAGAAATGCACGGAGGCAAGATCAAGGCATACAACCGTACCGACGGCATCAAAGGCTCCTGCTTCGAAGTAAGTATTCCGCTGGGCAACAGCCATCTGCAGCCAGGTGAGATTCTGGAAGAAGAAGACAAAAAGGAGCAGGAGATTACCAAAAAGAAAGTACAGGCCAACCGCAACTTCAATATCCTGATAGTTGACGATGACAGCGAGATTGCCCAATACATCAAGACCGAACTGAGCGACTGGTACCGCTTTGAACATGCCAGCAACGGCAAGGAAGGTTTGAAGATGCTGCTCACCGGCAAGTACGACCTCGTGATAAGCGACGTGATGATGCCGGAGATGGATGGAATCACGATGCTCAAGAACATCAAGAGCAACAGCAACATCAGCGATATTCCTGTCATCCTGCTCACCTCGAAGAGCGAGGTTGAAAACCGGTTGGAGGGACTTCGCAGAGGAGCCGATGCTTTCCTGGCAAAGCCTTTCGCCATGGAAGAGCTGCATATCCTTATCGACAACCTGGTGGATAATGTGCGACGCATCCGCGGCAAATACAGCGGAGCACAAGGTCAGAAGGCGAAGATTGAGCAGATTCAGGTAAAGGGCAACAACGATGCCCTGATGGAACGCGTGATGAAATATATCAACGCCCATCTTGCCGACCCAGATCTCAATGTAGAGAAACTTACCGAGGAGGTAGGTATCAGCCGTGCACAGCTCCACCGCAAACTGAAGGAGATTGCTGGTGTTTCTGCCGGAGAATTTATCCGTAACCTCCGTCTGGAACAGGCGGCACGACTCATCGAAGAGGGACAGATCAATATCACGCAGGTTGCCTACTCTGTAGGTTTCAACAACCAGACCCACTTCTCTACCGTGTTCAAAAAACACTATGGCATGTCGCCTAGCGAGTATGCTGAAACAAAGAGAAATGAGAAATAAACAACAAATAGAAGATAATAAGGTATTTTTTCGTATCTTTGCAGCAGAAACAATAACAATACAAACTAACGGTCTGCAAAGATATGAAGAAATACCTCATTTTATTATTTACGGTACTTACATCACTCCATGTTTCTGCACAGAGTGATGGTTCACAGTTATGGCTCGGAAAGCAGTATGCTAACTCATGCCAAGTCATCTCACAGTTGCCTGATGATGCAACAGCCAAGATTGCCAAGCAGGAGTTGGAAAACAACTGGCGTGGCAAGAATGTAGAGCTCAAGATAGACAAGGCTCTGAATCTTGGCGAGGGCTATAACATCTACGCCCGTCCTGCCCATCAGGGCGACAACATCCAGTACGAAGCAACCATTACCGCCAGCAATCCTATCGGTTTGCTCTACGGTGCCTACGAGTTGATTCGACTTCAGAACACCGATGCCTACAACACCGGCAGTGGCAAGCAGCAGAACTTCAGCAAAGCTATCAATGAGACCGAGAAACCTCAGGTGGGTCTCCGTATCCTCAATCATTGGGATAATCTGGATGGCAGCATCGAACGTGGCTATGCCGGTAAGAGCATCTTCAAATGGGAAGAAATCAAACTCGGAAAGAACGGCAAAGGCGGCAGCATCAGCAAGAGTCTGCACGACCGCCTCATCACCTATGCCCGCGCCAACGCCTCTTTGGGCATCAACGGAAGCGTGCTGAACAATGTAAACGCATCGCCAAAGATGATGACTTCAGAATATATTAATAAGGTGAAGGTCATCGCCAACATCCTGCGTCCTTATGGCATCCGGGTATACCTCAGCATCAACTTCGCTTCGCCTATGGCATTAGGCTACACCAAGACTGCAGATCCATTGGATAAAAAGGTTCAGCAGTGGTGGAAGAAGAAAGCAAAGGAGATATATGCTACCATCCCAGACTTTGGCGGATTCCTGGTAAAAGCTAATTCAGAAGGACAGCCTGGTCCTGGCGATTACCACCGCACTCATGCCGATGGAGCCAACATGCTTGCCGATGCCGTCAAACCATACGGAGGCATCATCATGTGGCGAAGCTTTGTTTATGGTGCCAACCATAAGGGAGAAGACCGTGTAAAGCAGGCTGTCAGTGAATTCAAAGGTATGGATGGAAAGTTCCGTGACAACGTAATCCTACAGTCAAAGAACGGCCCGCTCGACTTCCAGCCTCGTGAGCCATACGCTCCTATCTTCGACAACATCAAACAGACTCCTCAGATAGCAGAACTTCAGATTACCCAGGAATATCTCGGACAGTCTAAGCACCTCACCTATCTCGCTCCTATGTGGAAGGAATTCTTTGGCTTTGTCAATCCAGATAAACTGGTTGGAATCTCAGGTGTAGCCAATATCGGTGATGATGCCAACTGGTGTGGTCATCCTTTCTCACAGGCAAACTGGTATGCTTTCGGTCGCCTGGCATGGAATCCTTCACTTACAGCCGAAGAGATTGCTCATGAATGGCTCGTACAGACCTATGAGAACCAGGACGAGAGATTCACCAAACCTGTAGAGATGATGATGATGACTTCGCGCGAAGCTTGCGTCAACTATATGATGCCACTGGGCTTGCATCATATCTTTAAGTTCGACCACCACTACGGTCCGGAACCAGATGGTTTCATCGCAAGTTATCCTTTGGAATGGTGCCCTGTATACTATCACAAAGCTGATGCCCAAGGTGTAGGTTTCGACCGCTCATCCAAAGGTACAGATGCAGTCGGTCAGTATCCGGAACCATATCGCAGCCAATACGATAACATCGAGACCTGTCCTGAAGAATATCTCCTGTGGTTCCACCATGTAGCTTGGGATTACAAGATGAAATCAGGCAGCACACTCTGGCAGGAACTCTGCATGAAGTACAACATGGGTGTAGCGATGGTAGAAGTTTACCGCGACTTCTGGCATACCTCGGCAAAACAGTACATGAAAGGACATGAGCAGGAATGGCAGCATACCGATTCATTGCTCAATGTGCAGTTGGAAAACGCCAAGGAATGGCGCAATACTTGTCTCAAGTATTTTCAAACCTTTTCTAAAATGAAGATTTATGAATAAGATCGTATTATCTTTTCTAGCATTATTATGCTGCATCAATATACAAGCAGGAGTGAAACTGCAGAAGCAAGGCTCTGCAACCCAGCTTGTTGTTAATGACAAGCCGATGCTTCTCCTGGCTGGCGAGTTGAGCAACTCTGCAGCAACGAGTCCTGCCGACATCAGGAAAGCATTGAAACAGATGAAGAATAGCGGAGTCAACTCCGTCTTCGTTCCTGCATACTGGGAATTTGTAGAACCTGACGAGGGCAAATATGATTTTGCGCTCGTAGACAGCGTCATCACAACAGCCCGTAAGCATGACTTGAAGATTGTCTTCCTATGGTTTGGTGCCTGGAAGAACTCTATGAGCTGCTATGCTCCACTATGGGTAAAGGAAAACACCAAGCGTTTCCCTCGTTCACTCACAGAGAACGGTAAACCTCTGGAGATATGCACAGCCTTCAGCGATAACCTGCTTCAAGCAGATAAACGAGCTTTCTGCGAACTGATGAAACACATCAAAGCAGTAGACAGTCAGGAGAATACCGTTATCATGATGCAGGTAGAAAACGAAATCGGCATGCTCGAATCTGCCCGCGACCACTCTCCTCTTGCCGAGAAAGCTTACAAGCAGACAGTTCCTGCTTCATTGCTCAAGGCACTCAAGCTCAAGAAGAAAGGTACATGGGCTGAAGTTTTCGGAACAGACCGTTATGCTGACGAGAAATTCCAGGCATATTACTATGCCAAATATGTAGAGCAGCTAGCCTCAGCAGGCAAAGCCATCTACAATATTCCGATGTATGTAAATGCAGCAATGAACAGTCGTGGCAGAAAACCAGGCGAATACCCTTCTGCCGGACCACTTGCTCATCTGATTGATATTTGGAAATGTGGTGCACCAAGTATCGACATCTTTGCACCAGACATCTATGATACCGGTTACAAGGGATGGGTAGAGAAATACAAGCGTGCTGACAATCCTTTCTTCACTCCTGAAGTGAAGTGCGATGCCAACAGTGGCGTAAAAGCATATTATACCTTCGGTGAAACAGATGCTATCAGTTTCAGTCCGTTTGCTCTCGATGAAGCTAACTACAAGGTGAAAAAAAGTCTCAGACGCTCATATAAGGTTATCAACCAGCTCTCTCCTATCCTGCTTCAGCATCAGGGAAAGGGCAAAAACTGGGGATTACTCTTCGACCAGGAAGATAAAGAACGCATCATCGAAGATGGAGATATCACCATGACCTGCCGTCATTTCTTCACGCTACCATGGGATCCTCGCGCTACAGATGGAAGTAAATGGCCAGAAGGCGGTGGCTTGATCGTGAAACTAGCCAAGAACGAATACATCATAGCTGGTAATGGAATCGTTGTTGTCTTCCAAAGCAAGACTGAAAAAGCGCAAGCAGAAGAAAAGAAACTCGGTGAGGACGGATTTGTAGACAATGGTGGAACCGAAACAAAGAAACAAGCCGCAACTTTCAAAGGAAAGCGTATCGGAATCGGATATGTTGACCAGGTTGAAGTAGACAAAAACGGCAAATTACAGTTTATCCGCCGTGATAATGGCGATCAGGACCATCAGGGACGCCATGTCCGCATCTCATGTGGAGACAATAAAATACTCCACATCAAGCTATACGAATACTAAAACATCTATATATAATAAGGTATAAAGGGGATTTGCAGCTGCATATCCCCTTTTTTCTGTCCAAATATGTCTGTTTTATTGTAAATGAAACATTTAAAAACACGCAAGATACAAATTTTAACTACACTTTACAAAAAAGGACATATCTTTGCAGCCGTAAACAATTAACAAAATAGTGAGTAATAAACATTTTATACACCTATAAGCTGTTAAATTATGAAGTTAGATTTAAAACAAACAACGATCTTAATGGGGGGGCTTATGTGTTCCGCACTTGGAATGTATACCCCAGAGGTACAAGCTAGCAATGGAGAAGCAAATTCTCTAATAGCAACTTCAGTACAACAAACAAAAAAGGTTACAGGTAATATCAGCGACTCTATGGGTCCGCTGATTGGTGCAACGGTAAAAGTAAAGGGAACATCCAATGGAGTAGCTACAGACATGGATGGTAATTTTACTCTTGACGTTAAACCCGGAGCAACCCTTATCATTTCTTATGTGGGTTATAACACACAAGAAGTAGTCGTAACAAATCAATCATCCCTTAAAATTACGATGAAAGAGGATGGTCATGCTCTCAACGATGTGGTTGTCATCGGTTATGGAACCCAACGCAAGGAAGCAATCACGGGTTCAGTTGCCAACGTAGGAGGCGACAAATTGAACCAAATCGTATCATCAAATGCGGCACAAGCCCTTCAAGGCCGTGTTGCAGGTGTATTGATGACCCAAACATCTTCCCAGCCTGGTGCCGAGATGCAGATTCGAATTCGTGGACAGCGTTCTTTGAATGCAAGCAACGATCCTCTGATTGTACTTGATGGCATTCCATTCATGGGCAACCTTTCAGATATCAATCCTGCCGATATCAAGTCTATGGACATTTTGAAAGATGCCTCTGCCACAGCCATCTATGGTTCCCGTGGAGCCAATGGCGTTATTCTTATTACGACCGCCAAGGGCGCAGAAGGAACACCAGCCAAAGTAAGCTACAACGGCTATTTTGGTTTCAAAAAGATATTCCATAAATATCCAATGATGAATGGTCCTGAATTTGCTGCTCTTCGTAAAGCCGCAGGCAAATACGAAAACACTTTGGATGAAAGCGATGATACCGATACAGACTGGCAAGACCTATTCCTCAAGACAGGTATTACTACAAGCCATGATGTAAGCGTTTCAGGTGGCACAAAGGGCGGTAGCTATAGCTTTGGTGCAGGTTACTATCACGACGAAGCAGTTGTTCCTACACAGGGATTCAATCGTATTTCTGTACGTGGAAACTTTGACCAAAGTGTAGGCAAATACTTCCGCTTTGGTTTAAGCACAAACAACAGCTATCGCGAAATTAAGGGCGGCAACGTTGGTATCTATAATGTTTTAACGATGAGTCCTTTGGCTAGTCCTTACAATGAAGACGGAACATTGAAGCGTGTCATCAAGATGCCTCTGGACAATACTTGGGTCTTAACAAGAGACGTAGCTGAAGGTTTGGAAGATTCTTGGCTCAACGAAAATAAGGGCATTGGTTCGTACAATACCTTATTCGCTGAAGCAAAGTGTCCTTGGATTAAGGGATTGACATATCGTATCAATGTTGGTTTAAACTATCGCACTAGCAAACAGGGTGCCTTTACAGGAACAGGCGTTGGCAGCGATAATGCAGATTCTCCTAACAGTGCTTCGGTTCAACAATCTACATACAAGAACTGGGCTGTAGAGAATCTTATAACTTACGACAACACCTTTGCAGAGAAGCATCATATAAACGTTGTCGGCATGTATTCTGCAGAACAGACCACATACGAGCAAACCCATATGTCAGGTCAGGCTATCCCTGCAGAATATTTCCAATATTATAATATAGGTGCAGCAACCAAGAACCTGTCAGTCAACCCTGGCTATCAAAACTACTGGCAGAGTGGATTGATGTCTTGGATGGGTCGTGTTATGTATTCTTATGACAACAGGTATATGCTTTCAGCAACCTTCCGTGCTGACGCATCCTCCCGTTTGGCGAAGGGACACCAGTGGCATACCTATCCTGCAGTATCTGCTGGTTGGAATATCGCTCGAGAAAACTTCATGAAGAGTTTGACCTGGATTGACAACTTAAAACTCCGTGTAGGTTATGGTGAAACATCTAACCAGAGTATCAACCCTTACTCTACTCTCGGTGCATTGAGTACTCGCCCATACAACTTTGGTCCTACTGGATATGACCGTGGTTTCTATGTAAGCACATTGCCTAATGACGAATTAGGATGGGAGTATTCATCAACCTGGAACTTCGGTATTGATTTCAGTCTGTTCCAGGGTCGTTTAAGCGGTACATTGGAATACTATATTCAAGACACCAAAGACTTGCTTCTTGGCGTTTCCCTCCCATCTACATCTGGCGTAAACAGTTATACTGCCAACATTGGTAAAACTCGCAACAAGGGTGTCGAATTCACCTTAAACGGAACTATCATTGATGGTAAGAATGGTTGGACATGGGATGCCGGCATTAATCTCTATGCAAACAAGAACAAGTTGGTAGCTCTTGCATCTGGAGCAGATCGAGATCTCAGCAATCGTTGGTTTGTAGGTCATCCTATTGATGTCATCTACGACTACAAGAAAATTGGTTTGTGGCAGAAGGACGACAAGTATCTGGACGTCTTGGAACCTGGTGGCAACGTAGGTATGATTAAAGTAGAGTATACTGGTGACTACAAAGAAGATGGAACTCCTACACGCCAAATAAATAGTGATGATATGCAAATCATGGAGATGGATCCAGACTTGATGGGTGGTTTTAACACAACAGTGGGCTACAAGAACTTTGATTTGACAGTTATTGGTTCTTTCCAAATTGGCGGTAAATTAATTAGTGCGCTTCATTCTTCTAATGGTTACCTGAACCTGATGAGTGGACGTCGTAATAATATCAAGGTCGATTACTGGAGTGAAGAAAACACCAACGCAAAGTATCCTAAGCCAGGTGGCATTGCTTCGGGCGACAACCCTAAATATGGCTCTACACTCGGCTACTTCGATGCTGGTTACTTGAAGATTCGTACCATCACCTTAGGCTATAATTTTGATAAGCTGAAGGCTGTCAAGAACTTCGGTATCAGTAAACTCCGTGTATATGCATCTGTACAAAACCCATTTGTATTCTTCTCTCCTTTCAAGAATGAATGCGGTCTTGATCCAGAAACCAATACTTTGAGTAATAATGGCAGTACCATGGCAGTAACCATGGACGGTTACACAGGGGCTCACAAATTGCCTGTAGTAGGTTATAATACCCCAGCTACACGAAACTTTATCTTCGGCGTTAATGTTACATTCTAAAAGACTTACAATTATGAAGAATATTAGAAAAAATATATTAGGTCTTGGCATTGCTTCTATAGGAATTTTGATGCTAGGCTCTTGCTCAGACATTTTGGATGAGCAACCACGCAGTCAATACGACCCAACATTCTTTACTACCGAGAATGGTATCAAAGGTGGCTTGACCGCACTTTACTCTCACCTGCGTGATACTTACGGACAGGCATATTACTATAATAATTGCGAAACTGGTACTGACGAGTATACATGGGCCCAAAGTGCCGATGGCAACTTTAAGGACGCAGACCTTTCAGGTATTGGCAACTTAACTTCTTTGTCTTGCCGTGCTGACGCTTTGTGGGGTAATGCCTTTATCTACATAAACACAGCAAGTGGTGTCATAGAAAATGGAGAGAAAGGAAATATCTCCGAAGCTTTACTTTCAGAGGCTCGTTTCTTCCGTGCATTCGATTACTTCCGTTTGGTACAAACCTTTGGTGGCGTACCTTTGGATTTGGGTGCTGGCGAAATGAAATTCAACACAGCTCCTACCCGCGTCTCTGTACGTAACACGGTACCAGATGTTTATACTAAAGCCATTTTCCCTGATCTCAAGACTGCAATAGAGAATCTCCCAGAAAAGGGACGTGTTATTGGCGGTGTCACTAAGACATTGGCCCGTTTGGTACTGGCACAGGCTTACTTAACCTATGGTTGGTGGTTAGAGAATCCAAAGAACATTCCTACCTATCCAGAGTGTCAACGTACAGACCCAGATGGACATGATGCAGCATGGTATTTCCAGCAGGCTTACAATGTTGCCATCGAAGGCATTCAGAACCCTGGACCATTTGGCTTAATGGATACTTATTATGACGTAAACCTTGCAGAAAACGATCGTAATAAAGAAATGTTACTTTACGCAGACCATACAGAAAGCAGTGAAGAATACAATGGTGGCTCACTTAGTTATGGCGGTGGCGGTGCACCAGACAACTTTGCATCCTGGATGGTATGCTGGAACTACCCTAACATGATAATCGATAAGGCTGATGGTTCTAAGTTCAATCCAGTATTGCGTGCTGCTGTTCAAGCCTTAGGACGTCCTTGGACTCGTATGGCACCTACGCAGAATGTTTTCAAAGAGACTTTTGCTGACAAGACCAACGACTCTCGTTATGATGGCACATTCACCTACACATTCCGTGCGAACTGGGACTTAGGCGGCAATAACACAGAAAAAGGTATTGGTGCCAATGGTATGGACATCAAGGTGGGTGACGCTGTCCTCACTTTCGTTGATAACGATAACAACATCTCTTACAATGGAAATGGCGCAGGTGTAGGCGCAGGTACAACCGCTGGTCGTGCAGACTATGTCGTAGGCCCTTCTGCCATTAGTCGTTTCAAATATCCTATCCTTTGGAAAATTGGTCCTTATCGTACTGATAACAATGGAACTGTCGGACAACCTAATGCTGGTAGTACACGTCCATTCCCAATCTGCAAATTCTCAGAACTGTACTTTGCCGCAGCAGAGGCAGCAGTAAAGGGAGCTACCACACAACCAGGTTATTCTGCCCGTGAGCTCATCAACGTCATTCGTGCTCGTGCAGGAAAGTGGCGTTGGGACAACAACGGCAACAAGGAGAAGGTTGAAGACCACAGTGCAGAAATGACAGCTGCTACCCCACAGACCATCACCATCAACTACATCTTGGATGAATTAAGCCGTGAGTACTTTGGCGAAGGCCATCGTTGGTTCGACCTCGTACGCACCCAGACATGGGCAGAGCGTGCTGGCACGTATGAAATCGCAGGCGCAGGTGCAGCCGACCATGAGCCTCAGACTTTCAAGCGCGACATTCCAAAAGATTTCTATCTCCGCCCTATTCCACAAGGTCAGATTGATGCAATGATGATGAGCGACGCAGAAAAAGAAGCTTATCAAAATCCAGGATACAGAAACTAAACTTGACAATAAATTGCATGTTTAGCAACCCATAACCCAAGAGGGTGTGTCATAAGTCTATGACACACCCTTTTCGTTTTTTCTCCTTTTCCCAGATACGGAATTGAAAAATTCATGAAAATCTGTCGTAATCTCACTTTTTTATCGAGATTACGACAGATTTCTCGTTTAAAAGTTGTCGTAATCTTGCTTTTTTTCTGAGATTACGACAGAATTCTCGATTTAAGCCCCTAAAAGTCCTTAGGAAAATGTGATGATTTAACAGAAAA
>JAJWOH010000097.1:0-13711 GCA_021635485.1 Segatella copri
CAACCTTCACCAGGAATAAGACTCTAGGTAGTAAACTAAATATAGGAAACTACAAACTAAATATAGGAAACTACAGTATCTGTTCGTTTCACAGGATGAAACGAAGTGTTTCTCCGCTTGAAACGAACAGTTTCATGGTATGAAACAAAATGTTTCATTCCATGAAACCGTGTCATTTCCTGGTGCCATCCATCGTAAGTGTTTCAACAAAAATATGCCGTATCTGATAGAGTGTGGTGAGAAAATCGTGAGGGATAACCCCAAATCGTGATGGATAGCGTGATGGATTTTTCCGTTTTTGAAGTATCTATCACGCTATTTAAGTATCTGTATATTAACATGTTAATTGGCGTGAGAGGTACAAATCGTGATGGATGATAGATAATTACATAAAATTTGTTCATATGAAGGCTGTGCTGGGTAACTGATATGGCTGCATCGGGTAACTGATATGGCTGTATCGGGTTACGAATATGGCTGCATCGGGTTACGAATATGACTGTATCGGGTTACGAATATGGCTGCATCGGGTTACAGATATTACTGCGTAAGCTAACGGAGACGTATCTGTAAGCTTATCGAGACGTCTGCATCAGCTAACTGAGACGTCTGAACTCGCTTACTGAACTACTTGAGTTGTCTTACTGAACTACTTGAGTTGCTTGATTGAACTACTTGAGTTGCTTGACTGACAACATAAAACATATAATTTCCGTCTCTGTCTGCATTCTTATCATATCACAAAAGGGCTGCAAACGGCATTGTTACCGTCTGCAGCCCTCTACTTATATTAGAAGCAGAAGCGTAAAATTACACTCCGTCGCTTGGATATTCAAGAGAGGTAATCACATCATGTGATGATTCATCCGCTCCAAAGCTATCCATATAACTTTTCCTAAAACTTTTAAGCTATTAATCACCATAATACCAGTCATCATCATCTTTTGCTGGACTACTACCGCTATCCGCACTTCCTTGATATAGGGTAGATGCTGCGAGGAGAGCGCAAGAGGTGATGTTTACCACCTGCATCTTTGGCTTTTTATATTCTTTCTTTTTCATATCCTTTTGATTTTAAAAACCTTTACTTAACCATGATTTTATAAGTCTTGCTGCCACGCTTCACGATGTTCAAGCCCTTTTGCAGACCATTGGTACGACGACCATTCGCATCATAGTATTCTGCATTGGCATCGTTGCTGATAGCGTTGAGGTTGTCAATGGCAGTAGTGCCATCACCCTTTCCGATGCTCAGCATGGCTGCTCTTGCCTGATATTCATTGGCAGGATGGATATATGCACGCATCGGTTTGATGCCCACGCCATTGCCACCATCCAAGTCAGAGACAAGCCAGAACTTATCCTTACCAATGATGTAGTCGTTGTCATCAAGCCCCTGATTGTCTTTGCCGCCAATCTTGGTGAATGAACCTACGAGGTTGACATCTGAGTCAGTTCCTGCTACTGGCTCTTTAACGATGCTTGCATCTTTTGCAGAAAGACTAAGTGATGTCTCACCCTCATTCATCTTGAAGAGCACCGGAGTGCCGGCAGGGATTTTGCCCTCTTCGCAACTCTCAAGGGTGATGCAATTATTATCATTGTCAATACCTGTGAGACGATAGAACTTACATTCTGTTTCCTGGCTCTGGTCAATGGCGAAAGGCAAGCAGAGTGTTCCCCATGTAGTGCCTTCCTTTATCTTGCGACTATAAGATGCTTCCTTGGCTGCGAATGGCTCGTAAGCCACGAAATCCTTGCCGTCTGCAAGAACGAGATTATCCGTAGCAAGAGTTTCTCCCGCAGCTCCTATCTTCTCATCACCATTCTTACCTACCAGCTTGGTGAAGTAGCCAGTCGTGTAGTTGGCGTAGGTATGGTCGGTCTTGCTATCTTCATATTTATCTATTGCGCCCTTGAGCGAGGTGCAGCCCTTGAACATATCATCAGCTTCTAAACTTACTTTTGTTGTAACAAACTTGTCACTAACGTATATGGTTGTAAGAGCAGAGCTATTCCAGAACATATAGCTCATATCTTTCACGTTCTGAGTATCGAAATTAGAGACGTTGAGCGAGGTAAGACCAATGCACCAACTAAACATAGAGCCCATATTCTCCACGTTCTGAGTGTTGAAATTAGAGAGATCGAGAGAGGTAAGACCAGTGCAGTTATAGAACATAGAGCTCATATCTTTCACTTTCTGAGTATCGAAATTAGAGACGTTGAGCGAGGTAAGACGAATACAAACATTGAACATATAGCTCATATCTTCCACGTTCTGAGTATTGAAGTTAGAGACGTCGAGCGAGGTAAGCGCAAAGCAATACGAGAACATAGAGCCCATGTTTGTTACTTTCTCTGTATTCAGATTCTCAATGCCTTCTATATCGGTCAGATTCTTGCATTCATCGAACCACTTACAACAGCTCGTTGGTCTTGCATTGGCAAACGAAGCATCGAAGACCACCTTGTTGATATCTTCTTTTTGCGTAGACCACTCCGGCGTGTTATTTCCCACATTCAAATCATAAGCACCTGCAGGCTTGGAAAGGCCGCGTCTGAATGTAAGCGTTCCAGTAGCATTGTCAAACTCGGCATACACAAGGAATCCGCCTTCCGGACTGAAGTAGCCATTCTCGTAGTTGGCATAAGTGTGGTCGCTCTTACTTCCGTCGTATTCTATGGCACCGATGAGATTGATGCACATATGGAACATATTATCGCTAGAAGTAACCAGGTCCGTAACAAACTTATCGCTGACGAAGATGGTTGTGAGAGCGGTGCAGCCCATGAACATATAGCTCATATCCGACACCTTCGCTGTGTTGAAGTTGGTGAGGTCGAGCGAGGTGAGAGCTGAGCATCTATCGAACATAGAGTTCATATTCGTCACATTCTCGGTGTTAAGATTCTCGATGCCTTCTATATCTATCAGATTCTTGCAGCTAGAGAACCAGTAATAACAGCTCGTTGGTCTTGCATTGGCAAACGAAGCATCGAAGACCACCTTGTTGATATCTTCTTTTTGCGTAGACCACTCCGGCGTGTTATTTCCCACATTCAAATCATAAGCTCTTGCAGGCTTTACTCCCTTGTAGCGGAATGTAAGAGTTTTCGAAGACAAGTCATATTCGGCATACCCACATCCACCAGAAGTAAAATAACCAGTCGTGCCGCAGTTGGCAAAGGTGTGGCCGGTCTTGCTTTCGCTATAATCTTTGAGACTTTTGCAACCAGTGAACATATCAGAACCGTAACTAACATTGTCCGTAACAAACTTGTCGCTGGCGTAGATGGTTGTGAGAGCGGAGCAGCCATTGAACATATTGTCCATAAACTTCACCTTCGCTGTGTTGAAGTTAGTGAGGTCGAGAGAGGTGAGAGCGGAGCAGCCATAGAACATATAGCTCATATCCGTCACCTTCGCTGTATTGAAGTTAGTGAGGTCGAGAGAGGTGAGAGCGGAGCAGCCATAGAACATAAAACTCATATTCGTCACCTTCGCTGTATTCAAATATTCAAGGCCTGAAATTGTTTCCAAGGTTTCGCAGCCATTAAAGAATTCACTCAACGATGTAGGAGCGTAAGTCTTGAAACTCTCATCGAAAACGATATTCTTGATACTACTGTAATTAGTGCACACATTTTGCACCATATCGATGTTATCTACCACAGCCATACGGCTTAAATCAAGATCTTCCAGATTGTCTGAAGTGATTTTTTTGAAAGTCAATGTAGAGTTCGTAGCAACGTAGTCTGCAACATATTCAGAAAAAGTGGTTGCTGTTTTCAGATCGTATATGCATGTGCGGTCTGCATTATCATTAACTGAGCCGTCTTTTTTGTAAGACAACTTCAAAGAATGCTTGCCAACAGATAATAATGCTTTAATCTCTATTTGCTCTATTCTGCTAATCGTCCTAGGCTCTTTGTTATCTAAAGTAATAGTGGCTTTATCAACATGTTCTGAAGAAACGAGATACTTAAACGTCAATAACATAGGCTTTTCTACAGTGAAATTGACTACAGTCTCTGAAGAACTTCCGCCCACATGATAATTACTTGACATCAGTCCCTTGCTACCATCAGGAATAGTGAAGCCAAGATTCTCCATTCCATCGGCTTTTAAGTTCAGCATCTGCCAAGGATAACTGCCATTGTCAGTAATGGTAACATCGCTTATACCCTCCAAGCCTTTGAACAAAGCACAGCGAGGGTCTTCTGTTGGGGTCTGCGCCACCATACGTGCAGGCACAAGCAACAACATCAACAACATCAATGGGAACAGGGCAAATCTACAGAACTTTGCCCCCCCATAGTTCATACGGCCGACATGCGACCCATAGAATTGATAGTTAAACTTTTTCATAATCTAATACTATATTTGTTATTAATATTTATCTGCTTATTGCCGAAACTCACTCCAGAAAATATAGGAGGTTTAACGACATGATGAATATGGATACCAGAAATAGAATGATATAAAATCGTTCCTTCCTGAAGAAATCGGAAAAGCTGAAGCGAGCCTTCCAATGATCCTCAAGATACATCCTGTACTCATGTATCATGACATGTCCAAAAAGGATGCCTAACATGAGTGCCGCCACCCCGATGATGATCAAGGCGAGTTCTATCCTTGGCATGGTTTCTAATATTTCTTTCATGGCGCAAATATAGTATTTTTTTCGGAAAAAGGGGTTCACTTTTTACACTTAGGTGTCTCCTTCGTGGGGGAAGGAGACACCTATTTAACTTATTTTTTTATTTCATGATGCGTTTTTCTGGTATTTAGCGAAAAAAAGTTAGTCTTGCTTTTTATCCTCTGGGGTTACATTTGCAGCCATTTCTTCCCAATATTCGGTAGGAGTACAGCCTAACTTTAACTTAAAAATGCGGTACAGATAGGTGCGGGCAGAGAAGCCGCACTCGGCAGAAATGATGTCAGGCTCCGAGAAGTATCGGGACCGCTCCGCCTTATGAATATCCAACGAATGTGACATAGGTAACCATATTCAATATTGTATCCCCCGTCGCCGGCGCACCAGTCTTCCAGCTTCTCGCCCTTCTCTTTCCGGAGTTTTTCAGAAAGTTTAGGCTGTAAAGATTCTTTCTTATCAGTCGCCATATAATCAAGGGTCTATACGCCACCTGTTCATCGTGGCATATAGACCCTTGTCGTTTTCCTGTGAAGTGCTGTGAAAGAGGGTGTGTCATTATTCATCAGATTACGCAGAATAAACGGAATGTTCTTGCTCCGCATGATGATAAACAAAAAAGAGTCACAAGTAAAACTTGCGACTCTTTTCTGCGCTTCAAGATGGGCTTGAACCAACGACCCCCTGATTAACAGTCAGGTGCTCTAACCAACTGAGCTATTGAAGCGTTTTTTCAGCAAAGAACGTGACGTTCCTTATTTGCGTGTGCAAAAGTACTAACTTTTCTTCATTCTGCCAAATTTTTCGCTGACTTTTTTCGCTTTTTCTCTAAAAAAGTGTATTTTTTCTTATCTTTGTGCCACTTTTTGCTTCTTTTATGGTGTTTTTAGCAAAGAAATGAGTACTTTTGTGGTCGAAATCTTCTCTTGATGGCGAATGCCGGAAAGAGGGGAGAAAATAATCAATAAGTTGAATCATATACAATTAAATAAGGTAACAATGAAAAAAATACTGTTCTCCTTGCTTATGGTGCTCCTGGCAGCTCCAACTTTTGCCCAGGTTGACAAAGATCATGACTTCAAAGCTGCAAAGAATATGGAAATATTCAATGCCATCTACAAGAATCTCGATTTGATGTATGTAGACACGCTCGATGCAGAAGTTGTGGTCGGTAATGGTATCAATGCCATGTTGCGTAGTCTCGACCCTTATACTACCTATTATCCTGAGCAGAAGATGAAGGAACTCAAGAACCTGCTCACCGGAAAGTATGCGGGTGTAGGTGCGGTGATACGTTACAACTTCCAGTTGCAGCGCGTCTGTATCAGTGAACCTTATGAGAATATGCCTGCTGCAGAAGTAGGACTGAAGAAGGGCGATATCATTTTGAGTATTGATGATGAGGATATGACTAATAAGGAGGTGAGCTATGTCAGCGATCATCTTCGTGGTGATCCGGGTTCTTCTTTCATGCTGAAAGTTAAACGTCCAAGTACAGGCAAGACGATGAAGGTGAAGGTAACACGCCGTACCATCCAGTTGCCGTTCTTGCCTTATTATGGCATGTTGGAGGGTAGCATCGGTTACATCAACTTCAATTCTTTTACCGAGCAGTGTGCCAAGGATGTGCGCCGTGCTTTCATCGATTTGAGAAAGCAGGGAGCCAAGAGTCTTGTCTTCGATCTGCGTAATAATGGTGGCGGTTCTGTTACCGAAGCGGTCAGCATCATCAATATGTTCTTGCCTAAAGGTAAGACAGTCTTGGAGATGAAGGGAAAGTTGCAGCGTTCTAATCATGTTTATAAGACCACGGTTGAACCGATAGATTCCGTTATGCCGATGGTGGTATTGGTGAACGAGAATTCTGCCAGTGCCAGTGAAATCATGAGCGGCAGTCTGCAGGATTATGACCGTGCTGTAATATTAGGTACGCGCACGTATGGAAAGGGATTGGTGCAGGCTACCATGGACTTGCCTTATAACGGGCAGGTGAAACTCACTACTGCTAAATATTTCATTCCTAGCGGCCGATGCGTTCAGGCACTCAACTATAAGCACGATAAGGGCGGTTATGTGGAGCATGTTCCCGACTCTCTTACCAAGGTGTTCTATACCGCAGGTGGCAGAGAAGTGAGAGATGGAGGTGGCGTGAAGCCGGATGTAGAGGTAAAGCCTGATTCTTTGCCAAACATCGCCTTCTATCTGGCTGGTGCCCGCGACAGTAATGAGGTGATGCTTAATTATGAGGTTGATTATATCGCCAAGCATCCTGCTATTGCTCCTGCGAAGGAATTCTCGCTGACCGATGCCGACTATGATGAATTCAAGGCACGTGTACTGAAGGCTAATTTCCAGTATGACCGTGAAACAGAAAAGTATCTCAAGGACTTGGAGAAACTCGCTAAGTTTGAAGGTTACTACGATGATGCCAAGTCAGAGTTTGAGGCTTTGAAGAAAAAACTGAGTCATAATGTGGCAAAGGATCTGGATTATAACAAGGATTACATCAAGCATCTGTTGGAAAATGACATCGTTTCTGCCTATTATTTCCAGCGCGGTGCCATCCAGAATTCCATGCGCTATGACAAGCAGATTAAGGAAGCAGTAAAATTGCTGAATTCTCCATCAGAATACGAAAAAATACTGCATCCTGTGAAGAAATAAGTACAAAAACGTGCACAATCGATTAAAAATGTGCACGTTGCGAATAAAAAGTTGCATTTTTTTTGGCTAATCACAAAAATATTTGTAATTTTGCAACGTTCAGTGGAATGAGGGGCTCACAAGAGTTCCTCATTTTATTTTAATAAGGTATATATGATTGATAAAAACGTCGTAAAAAAATTAGTTGAAGAATGGCTCCAAGATAAGGAATATTTCTTGGTAAGCATTGAAATCAGTCCCGACGATAGAATCGTTGTTGAGATTGACCATGCCGATGGAGTATGGATTGAGGATTGTGTTGCCTTGAGTAAGTATATTGAGGATCATTTGAACCGTGACGAGGAAGACTATGAGCTCGAAGTTGGCTCTGCAGGCTTGGGTCAGCCGTTCAAAGTTCCACAGCAGTATATCAATTTCATTGGCAAGGAGGTAGAGGTGCTTGATGCCGACGGCAAGAAGGTGAAGGGTATCTTGAAAGCTGTTGAAGGAAATGACTTCACAGTTGGCGTTGAAGAAAAGGTAAAGGTTGAAGGTAAAAAACGTCCGGTTAAGCAGGAGGTTGATCACGTTTACCAGATGGATAAAGTAAAATATACAAAATACATAATTAGTTTCAATTAAGTTATGGCTAAAAAAGAGCAAGAATTGACAGCGAGTATGATTGATACATTCCGCGAGTTTAAAGAAACAAAGAATATCGACCGTACTACATTGGTAAGTGTATTGGAGGAGAGCTTCCGTAATGTACTTGCCAAGATTTTTGGTAGTGACGAAAACTTTGATGTCATCGTGAACCCTGACAAGGGTGACTTCGAAATTTATCGCAACCGTATAGTTGTTGCTGATGGCGAAGTTGAAGATGAAAATAAGGAAATTACACTTTCTGAGGCTCGTAAGATTGAGCCGGATTACGAGGTTGGTGAGGATGTAAGTGAGACGGTTGACTTCAATAAGTTTGGTCGTCGTGCCATCTTGACTCTTCGTCAGACTTTGGCTTCCAAGATTCTTGAGTTGGAGCATGATTCACTCTACAACAAATACAAGGATCGCGTAGGTCAGGTTATCTCTGGTGAGGTTTATCAGGTTTGGAAGCGCGAGGTTCTGATTGTAGATGATGAGAACAACGAGCTCATGTTGCCTAAGACTGAGCAGATTCCTGGTGATACTTACCGCAAGGGTGAGACTGTTCGTGCGGTCATCCTTCGTGTAGACAACGAGAACAATAATCCAAAGATTATCTTGAGCCGTACTGCTCCAATCTTCCTGCAGCGCCTGTTGGAGGCTGAGGTTCCTGAGATTGCAGACGGTCTGATTGCAATCCGCCGTATCGCCCGTCTTCCGGGAGAGCGTGCTAAGATTGCTGTTGAAACATTCGATGAGCGTATCGACCCGGTTGGCGCATGTGTAGGTGTTAAAGGTAGCCGCGTTCACGGTATCGTTCGCGAACTTTGCAACGAGAATCTCGATGTCATCAACTACTCAAGCAATACCAAACTCTTCATTCAGCGTGCGTTGGCTCCAGCCAAGGTTTCTTCAATCAATGTTGATGATGAGAACAAGAAAGCAGAGGTTTACTTGCAGCCTGAGGAAGTTAGTTTGGCTATCGGCCGTGGCGGTATGAACATCAAACTGGCTTCTATGCTTACAGAATATACCATCGACGTATTCCGTGAGGTAGACGAGAATGAGGCCGATGAGGATATCTACTTGGATGAGTTCTCTGATGAGATTGACCAGTGGGTTATCGATGCTATCAAGGGCATCGGTCTTGATACTGCCAAGCAGGTACTCAATGCACCTCGCAACTTGCTGATTGAGAAGGCCGACCTCGAAGAGGAGACCGTTGATCATGTACTCAGCGTGTTGCGCGCCGAATTCGAACAATAATTCCCTTGCCAGCGAGTGCTTGCAGGGAATCTAACTTTAAAAATAGGAGAATAAATAATTTATGAGCATCAGATTAAATAAAGCACTACGTGAATTAAATATAGGACTTCAGACGGCAGTTGAATTCCTAGAGAAAAGAAAAGACCTGGGAGATGTCAAGGCAGAACCGAGCTTCAAACTCACCGACCAGCAATACAAGGCATTGAATGATGCCTTCAGTCAGGACAGAGAGGTTCGTGATCAGGCTGAGAAACTCTTTACCAAAAAAGCAAAAGATAAGAAGCGTGCGCCAGAGCAGAAGGACAATCGCGCTGAAAGCTTGTTGGAGTCTAATGGACAGCAGCAGTATAAGCCGCTGGGAAAGATAGACTTGGACAATATCGGTAAGAAGCCTGCTGCAGAGTCTGTTGCGGAAAAGCCTGAGACTGCTGCCGTCAGTCCTGAGCAGAAGAAAGACGCTCCTAAGGCTGAGCAAAAGAAGGAACAGAAGCCACAACAGGCTTCTCAGCATAAACAGCAAATGAAACAGGAAAATCATCAGAAATCACAGCAGTCAAACGCTCAGATGAATAAGCAGAATGCTCCTCAGGGAAAGAAAGAGCATCATCATGCTAAGAATGAAACTGCACAGCATTCTGCTGGCGCAGCTGACAACAGCGTGTTTACTCTCAAGAGTGAGAAGAAGTTTACTGCTAATGAGCCTAAGGTGTTGGGCAAGATAGATTTGTCTTCCCTCAACCAGAGCACTCGTCCTAAGAAGAAAACCAAGGAGGAGCGCCGCAAGGAACGTGAGGAGAAAATGGCTCAACAGCACAATGAGCGCAAAAAGCGTGTTCGTATCAACAAAGAACGTGTTGACATCAATGCCGAAGCTAAGAATAATGGCGGAGGTAATGGCAACAACGGCGGTAATAACAAGAAGAACAAAAACCGCAACAGAAATAATAACAATAATAATCGCGGCAATAACAACAACCGCGGCAACCAGCGCCAGATCGAGGTTGATGACGAGGCTGTAGCACGTCAGGTAAAGGAGACTCTTGCACGTTTGACCAGCAAGAGCCAGAATAAGAAGGGTGCTAAGTATCGTAAGGAGAAGCGTGAGGCTGTTCAGGAGAAACTGCAGGACCAGGCTCGTCAGGAGCAGAAGGAAAGCAAGATTCTGAAGCTTACTGAGTTCGTTACCGTTAGTGAGTTGGCTACGATGATGGATATCAGCGTTACTCAGGTTATCTCTACCCTGATGGGCGTAGGTATCATGGTATCTATCAACCAGCGTCTGGATGCAGAGACCATCAACATGGTGGCTGAGGAGTTCGGTTTCAAGACCGAATACGTGAGTGCCGAGGTTCAGGAGGCCGTGAGCGAGGAAGTGGATGATGAGAACGACTTGGTTCCTCGTGCTCCAATCGTAACCGTGATGGGTCACGTAGACCATGGTAAGACCTCTTTGCTCGACTATATCCGCAATACCAATGTGATTGCCGGTGAGGCGGGTGGTATTACCCAGCATATCGGTGCCTACAGTGTGACCCTGAAAAGCGGTCGCAAGGTAACCTTCCTTGATACTCCAGGTCACGAGGCGTTTACCGCCATGCGTGCCCGTGGTGCCCAGGCAACCGATATCGCCATCATCATCATCGCAGCCGATGACTCTGTGATGCCTACTACCAAGGAGGCTATCGCCCATGCACAGGCTGCCGGTGTGCCAATGGTATTCGCAATCAACAAGATTGATAAGCCAGGTGCTAACCCAGACCGTATCCGTGAGGACTTGGCTAACATGAACCTGCTCGTTGAGGAGTGGGGCGGTAAGTATCAGTGCCAGGAAATCAGTGCCAAGAAGGGTATCGGTGTTCACGATCTGCTCGACAAGGTGCTCCTCGAGGCTGATATGCTCGACTTGAAGGCTAACCCTAACCGTCGTGCTACAGGTACCATCATCGAGTCTTCTCTCGACAAGGGTCGTGGATATGTTTCTACCGTATTGGTTGCCAACGGTACCTTGAAGGTAGGCGACATCGTACTCGCCGGTACTTCTTGGGGTCGTGTCAAGGCGATGTTCAATGAGCGTAATGCCAACATCAAGTCAGCAGCTCCTGCAGAGCCAGCTATCATCCTCGGTTTGAATGGTGCGCCTACTGCAGGTGACCAGTTCCACGTAATCGAGACTGAGCAGGAGGCTCGCGAAATCGCCAACAAGCGTGAGCAGTTGCAGCGTGAGCAGGGCTTGCGTACTCAGAAGCGCTTGACCCTGGGTGATATTTCTCACCGTATCGCACGTGGTGAGTTCCATGAGTTGAACGTCATCGTGAAGGGTGATACCGATGGTTCTGTTGAGGCTTTGAGCGACTCATTCATCAAGCTTTCTACCGAGAAGGTTCAGGTGAACGTAGTCAACAAGGCAGTAGGTCAGATTTCAGAGAACGACGTGATGCTGGCATCTGCTTCAGATGCAGTCATCGTTGGTTTCCAGGTTCGTCCATCTGCCGATGCTCGTAAGGCTGCCGACCGTGAGGGTGTTGAAATCAACACATACTCTATCATCTACGATGCTATCGACGATATCAAGAGTGCGATGGTAGGTATGCTCGACAAGGTGAAGAAGGAAATCGTTACCGGTCAGGTTGAGGTTAAGCAGACCTTCAAGATTTCTAAGGTGGGTACTATTGCCGGTGGTCTCGTTACCGAGGGTAAGGTACACGCTAAGGATAAGGCTCGCGTCATCCGTGACGGTATCGTGATACGTACTGCTGAAATCGGTGCCTTGAAGCGTTACAAGGACGATGTCAAGGAGGTGGTTACCGGTATGGAGTGCGGTTTGAGCCTCGTCAACTACAACGATATCCAGGAGGGCGACGTTATCGAAACCTTCACTGAGATCGAGGTAGAGCAGAAGCTTTAATAAAGTGAAGAGTGAAGAACGAAAAGTGAAGAATTCATTTGTTTTTCGTTCTATCATATATATAATAAGGTAGGGATGAGTCCTCAGCGGCTTATCCCTATTTAGGGTTAAAATAACGAAAGGTTATTCTAAATAACAATGGCAGAAATAGAGAAAGAACAGAATCAGGTTGTCAAGGATGTGATAGACCAGAAATACGAGTATGGTTTTACCACCGATGTACATACTGAAATCATAGAAAAGGGTCTCAACGAGGATGTTGTGCGCCTGATCTCGCAGAAGAAGGGAGAGCCAGACTGGATGCTCGAATTTCGTCTGAAAGCCTACAATTACTGGAAGACGCTCAAGGAGCCAAAATGGGGACATGTTCACGTGCCACCTATTGACTACCAGGAGATTTCATACTATGCCGACCCTTTGGCAAAGAAGCCGAAGAACAAGGAGATTGATCCTGAGCTGGAGAAGACATTCGATAAGCTCGGTATTCCTCTGGAGGAGCGCTTGGCTTTGAGCGGCACTGCCGTGGATGCCATCATGGACTCTGTGTCGGTAAAGACTACTTTCAAGGAGAAACTCCGTGAAAAGGGCGTCATCTTCTGCAGTATTGGTGAGGCTGTGAAGGAGCATCCTGATTTGGTAAGAGAGTATCTGGGAACCGTAGTTCCTTATCGTGATAACTTTTATGCAGCCTTGAACAGTTGCGTATTCAGTGATGGCTCATTCGTTTATATTCCTAAGGGCGTCCGCTGTCCGATGGAGTTGAGCAGTTACTTCCGCATCAATGCCCGTAACACCGGTCAGTTTGAGCGTACATTGATCATTGCCGATGATGATGCCTACGTTTCTTACCTGGAGGGATGTACAGCGCCAATGCGTGATGAGAACCAGCTCCATGCGGCTATCGTAGAGATTATTGTCAAGGACAATGCTGAGGTGAAGTACTCTACCGTTCAGAACTGGTATCCTGGTGATGAGCATGGTAAGGGTGGTGTGCTGAACCTGGTAACCAAGCGAGGCGACTTGCGTGGTGTGAACTCTAAGTTGAGCTGGACTCAGGTAGAGACCGGTTCGGCGATTACATGGAAGTATCCTTCCTGCATCTTGCGTGGCGACAACTCTGTAGCAGAGTTCTACAGTGTGGCTGTTACCAACAACTATCAGGAGGCTGATACCGGTACCAAGATGATTCACATGGGTAAGAACACCAAGAGTACTATCATCTCGAAGGGTATCTCGGCAGGTCATAGCCAGAATTCCTATCGAGGTCTGGTTCGTGCTACATCCAATGCCGATAATGCCCGCAACTACAGTTCCTGTGACTCCTTGTTGCTGGGCAGCGATTGTGGAGCACATACCTTCCCATATATGGATGCCCATAACGACACAGCCGTGTTCGAGCATGAGGCAACTACCTCGAAGATTTCAGAAGACCAGCTCTTCTATTGCAATCAGCGAGGCATTCCTACCGAGGAGGCTGTCGGCTTGATCGTAAACGGTTATGCCAAGGACGTGCTCAACAAGTTGCCTATGGAGTTTGCCGTAGAGGCACAGAAACTCCTGAGTGTTTCACTCGAAGGCACCGTTGGCTAAGAATAAT
>JAJWOH010000098.1:0-13687 GCA_021635485.1 Segatella copri
GATGGATACCATCCCGAGCGAGAACCTGCATATCCTGTTCGAACTGGCTGAGAAGGATGAGAGCGGCAAGAGACTCAGTACATCGGGTGTAGAATATATCAAGGTTTCAGAATCGGTGTTCGACTGCGAGAGTTTCATGAAGGACAAGAATTATGCAAAGTACTGCTGGGACCAGAACAACTATATCAATGTGATGGTATACGCCTTCAAGAAGACCGATGAGAACACCACCACGCTGGGCATCAGTCATCTGCCTTATCAGGTAGGCGGCTATCCACAGATTGAAGGTTTGAGCAATGGCAAGAACTATCCGTTGAGCAAACCGGGCAAATTTCCATATTGCGTTTCGCTCAATTCTATCTATGTGGGAAAGGAGAATGAAGGAACCCGGTATACAACAGATAAGAATCATAAAGGATATACCTACAATACAGCCGACCCGAATGCTACACTGGCTCACGAACTGGGACATTATCTGGGTCTCTTCCACAGTTTCTCAGAAAAGACAGTGAAAGGCAAATCAGAGGCTGCCAATGATGATGACGACTCTGACTATTGCGATGATACACCTAGCTACAACCGAATAGCATACGGCGAGTGGCTGAAAAAATATATCAGCGATGCGCAAGCCATAAAACCAGATACCGCTCTCAGCATGAGAGAACTTGCCAAACGCCCAACAGCAAGGATAAGGAATGGCAGTCAGATAACATGATGGACTACAGCATCTGTTACAGCATGCGATTCACCCCTGAACAGGCAAACCGCATCCGCCAGGTTCTGTATTATTCGCCTCTGATACCGGGTCCGAAGAAGATTCGTCCGAGAACCCGTGCATGGGATGAGATGCCGGAAACAGAAGATGACCTCCCTATCCGATATGCCAAGGAAAAGGCTGTCTGCATCAAGGACATCCGGATACTGAAGGCTGAGAAATAGAAAAAACAAGAAGAGTATTAAAAGAAATAGAAACAAGAAGAAAATGAAATATACAATCAAGGCTCCACGCCAACTTAACGCAAGTATCAACTTGCCAGCTTCCAAGAGTATCAGCAACCGTGCATTGGTAATCAATGCCATGGCGGGATGCAAGTTGCAGCCCCGCAACCTGAGCGATTGCGATGATACAGAAGTCATCATTGCGGCACTGCGCGATATGCCTGATGTCATCAACATCAAGGCTGCCGGTACTGCCATGCGCTTTATGACCGCCTATCTTTCAGCTACACCGGGCGAGCATACCATCACAGGAACAGAGCGCATGCAGAACCGCCCGATTGCTATCCTGGTAGATGCCCTGCGCTACCTCGGAGCTGATATACAGTATGAAAAGAAAGAGGGCTATCCTCCACTCCACATCGTTGGTAAACCATTGGAAGGCGGACATCTCGAAGTGGTGGGAAACATCAGTTCGCAGTATATCTCGGCGCTGCTGATGATTGGTCCTATTCTGAAAAACGGTCTGGAACTGAAGCTGACGGGCGAGATTGCTTCCCGTCCTTACATCGACCTCACGCTGTGGACGATGCAGAACTTCGGAGCCAGTGCAGAATGGACCGATGTGGATACCATCACCGTAAAGCCACAGCCTTACAGCTGCGTAGCCGACTACACCATCGAGAATGACTGGAGCGCTTCATCTTACTGGTATGAAATGATGGCGCTGAACGGAAACCCTGATTCTGAGGTAAAACTCGAAGGTCTCTTCGACAGTTCCAAGCAGGGAGATTCTGTCGTGAAATACATCTTCAGTCTGTTGGGCGTGAAATCAGAATTTGAGAACCGTGATATTCTTTCTCCTGTCAAACTGAAGGTTCAGCGCTGTCTCTTGCCTCGTTTCGACTACGATTTCAGCGGTTCTCCAGACCTAGCACAGACCATCGTTGTAGCCTGCTGTGCCCTGGGCGTGAAGTTTAAGTTCACCGGTCTTGCCAGTCTCAAAATCAAGGAGACCGACCGCATCGAGGCATTGAAGAAGGAGCTGAAGAAGGTGGGTTACGTGATTTATGACGAGAACGACAACACGCTGATTTGGGATGGCGAGACCTGCGAGCCTAGTTTCGAGCCTATCGATACCTACGAGGACCATCGCATGGCACTTGCCTTCGCCCCTCTTGCCTTCAAGTTCCCTCAGATTGAAATCAACAATCCTGAGGTGGTGAGCAAATCCTATCCTCATTATTGGGAAGACCTGGAGAAAGTTGGGTTTGAGATAGTTAACAGTTAATAGTTGATAGTTAATAGTTGACAGTTAACAGTTCAACAACTTTGCTAATCATAAAGTTCAAAGTTCAATATTCAAAGTTCAAAGTAAATGTTGTACCTGATTTTGGCCCTGGTGGTCCTAGGCTTGATAAGCGCCATTTTCGGCATCATCTCTCATCGCAAGGGAGAGGATGAAGAGCCTTTGCAGGAAGGAGTTTCGTGCAATACATGCAACGGAGAGAACTCCAAATGCGAACAGGAATGCATGATGGAAGCCGCCACCAAGGAAATAGAATACTACGATGACGAAGAACTAGATCGGTTTGCAGGAAGAGCTGCCGACGACTATACCGATGAGGAAGTAGAGGAATTCTCGGAAGTGCTCTATACGATGCAGCCGGAAGAGGTGGCGGGATGGAACCGAAGTCTGATACTGAGAGGCATCAACCTGCCCAACCAGATAAAGGACGAAGTCATCAGTTTTTTAAGTTAAACATGCAATGCGCAACACGCAAAGTTCAAAGCTTAAAGTTCAAAGTTCAAAGTTTAAAGTAAAAACATGGATATACTGCAATATACATTTTTTCAGAATGCGCTGATTGGCGCCCTACTGGCAAGCATCCTTTGCGGCTTTGTAGGCACCTACATCGTCACACGCCGGCTGGTCTTCATCAGCGGTGGCATAACGCATGCCTCTTTTGGCGGCATCGGTATCGGCGTATTTGCAGGCATCAACCCTATACTCTCTGCCATGGTATTCGCCATCTTGAGTGCCTTCGGCGTGCAATGGGTATCACGGAAGAAAGATGTGCGCAAAGACTCTGCCATCGCCATGTTCTGGACCCTGGGCATGAGCGTGGGCATCATCTGCTGTTTCCTTACTCCGGGATTCATGCCCGACCTGCCCTCTTTCCTCTTCGGAAGTATACTTGCCATCGACAGCACAGACCTCTGGCTCCTGGCAGGTCTTACCCTGTTTGTTGCCTTGCTGTTCACCTTTCTGCTGCGTCCTATCCAGACCATCGCATTCGACAGCACCTTTGCCAAATCGCAACATCTGCCGGTTACAGCGATAGAATATATGATGATGACGCTCATCGCCATGACCATCGTGGCAACCATCAAGATGGTGGGCATCGTACTTGCCATCAGTCTGCTCACCATACCACAGATGACAGCCAACCTCTTCACCTACAGCTACAAGCGCATGATAGGTGCCAGCATCGTGATAGGCTGCATCGACTGCATCGTGGGTCTCTATGCCAGTTATCTGCTCAATGTGCCATCAGGTGCAACCATCATCTTCGTCAGCATCATCCTGTTTGCAGCAGCAAAGATACTGGCAGCCAGAAAGCACTAAGGCTTTCGCATACCCTGAAAGTATAATTTAAAATAAAGAAGAAACTTATGTTGAAGCATTTCCCATTCAGAAACCTCTTGCCAGCTATGGTTGTCCTTGCCTTTGCAATGGCCATAGCAGGATGCTCTACGCAGAAAAATACAGCGAAGAGCAGATGGTGGCATGCCTTCAACGCCCGATACAACACCTATTATAATGGTACCGTAGCCTATATCGAAGGCTCGCTCGAAAAGGAAAACGGGAATAAGGATAATTACTCTGAAATGATTCCTTATTATACTGTCGGCAACAAGAACAGCCGCGAACTGGGCAAGTCGAACTACGACCTCGCCATTGAGAAATGCGAGAAAGCCATTCACCAGCATAGCATCAAGCGCCGACCGGTATGGGACAAGAAACGCCGCAAGACTGCCAAAGACCTGGAATGGCTGCAGCGCCGTGAATATAATCCGTTCCTTTGGAAGGCATGGATGCTGATGGGCCGTTCCCAGTTTTTTGAAGGCGATTTCCAGTCGGCAGCAGCCACCTTTGCCTATATGAGCCGTCTCTACGCCACCCAACCCGCCATTTACGGCAAGGCACGTGCCTGGCTCGCCAAGAGTTATCTGGAATCAGGTTGGATATACGATGCAGAAGATGTAATCCGTAATATTGAGCGCGATTCCATCCACTGGCGTGCCCAGAAGGAATGGGACAAGACCTATGCCCTCTACTATCTGAAGACCGGACGCTATGAGGAAGCCATTCCGTATCTCCGCAAAGCCATCGGCTATGAGATGCGACGCAAGCAGAAAGCACGTCTATGGTATCTGATGGGACAGGTAGAAGCACAACAGGGACATGCCCAGAATGCCTATCGCGCCTTCAAGCATGTCATCCGTCTCAATCCGCCTTACGAACTGGAGTTCAATGCCCGCATCTCCATGACCGAGGTTCTGGCAACCAACAACTCCCGGAAGATGGTATCCAAATTGAAGCGAATGGCTGCGAGCGACAAGAACCAGGAGTATCTCGACCAGGTTTATTATGCCATCGGCAACATACATCTTAACCAGGGCGATACCCTTCAGGCTATTGCTGCATACGAAAAGGGAGCTGCGAAATCAAGCCGCAACGGAGTAGAGAAAGGTGTATTGCTGCTGCATCTGGGCAATGTATACTGGCAATGCCACCGATATGGCGATGCCAAAAGATGCTATGATGCAGCCATCGGACTCCTGGACCAGGACCGCAAAGACTACAAACAGCTCTCCGACCGTTCGAAGGTACTCGACGAACTGGTGCCTTATACCGACGCCATCCATCTGCAGGACTCCCTGCAATCACTCGCCCACATGAGCGAAACAGAGCGGAATGTAGCCATTGACAAGGTGATAGATGCCCTGAAAAAGCAGGAAAAGGAAGAAAAGAGAAGACTTGCCGACCAGGAATTGGCAGAAAAACAAGACAACCAAAGTGCCGGCGGAAACAACGGCAATGGTAATAACAGCAGAAATAACAGAAATCAGGGAAACAGCAATGCCTCATCCAACTTCGGAAACGGAGCCATGGGCAACGGCGGTTTCGGCAACAGCAGTACCTGGTATTTCTATTCCCAATCTGCCGTAGCCCAAGGCAAACAGCAGTTTGAGCGCCTCTGGGGTAAGAGAAAGAATATCGACAACTGGCAACGGAGCAACCAGACCGTAGTGGCTGATGCCAAAGGCGTAGAAGAAATGACCGACGAACAGCGCGATTCTCTCCTCAACGAGGCACAGAAGAAAGATCTTGAGAAGGAGAAGGAAAAGAACCTGAGTGCAGAAGAAGATCCGCATCAGCGCGCCTACTATCTCGCTCAGATTCCGCTCACCGAAGAGAAGATGGCAGAAAGCAATCAGATTCTGGACGACGGACTGCTGCATGCCGGCATCATCCTGAAAGATAAGCTTGATGATCTGGACGAAAGCGAACGCATGCTGCAGCGACTGGTAAAGAAGAACGCAGCATACGAACATCTCGATGATGCCTACTATCACCTCTACCTGCTCTACAACATCCGGAAGCAGCCAGCCATCGCCAGCCGCTATCTCGACCTGTTGAAAGCGAATTATCCGGAGAGCCAATGGACCACCCTGCTCACCTCTCCTTATTATGAGGAAGATGCGAAGATGGGCATTCATCTCGAAGATTCGCTCTATGCTGCCACCTACGATGCCTTCAAGGCTAACCTATATAATAAGGTGGTACACAACAGGGCTATCTCTGACAAGCGCTATCCTGAAGGAGCCAACCGCGACAAGTTCCTCTTTATCGGCGGACTCACCCAGCTCCACGAAGGTAATATCCAGGCATGTCTCGACGATATGCAGCAGGTAGTAGAGAAATATCCGAACAGCCGACTCAGCGAGATGGCAGGAATGATTCTCAACGGAGTGAAAGCCGGCAGACAGCTCAAGGGCGGTACATTCGACCTGAGCAATGTATGGTCGCGCCGCAACGCCGTACTCAATGATGATGCCAAGACTAAAGCCAAGGTATTCAGCATCGAGCGCAACGAGCCGTTCGTCTTCATGCTCGCCTACGTACCCGATTCTGTGAACGAGAACCAGTTGCTCTTCGAGATGGCGAAATACAATTTCACTTCCTATCTCGTGCGCAATTTCGACCTCGTCATCGATGAACAGAACGGTCTGCACCGCATGCAGGTAAAGGGATTCCGCAATTACGACGAGGCACGCCAGTATGCCAACGACATCTACCAGCACCAGGCAATCACCCAGCTCCTCACAAAGGGAGCCCGCGGTATCGTCATCAGCGAACCAAACCTCCTGCTGCTGGGCACCAGTCTGAGCTACGACGATTATACCCTCTTCTATACCCAGCATCTGGCACCGCTGAAAATCAGCAAGGACCCACTGCTTGAAGAACCGGAGGAAATCATCCAGCAGGAAAAGACGGATGATACAGAAGAAAATGATGAAGAAGAAACCGGAACTTCTGAAAGCGGAACTACAGGCGTAATCGAAACCGGAACTACCGGAACATTCGATAATGGTACAACCGGAACTCTCAGCAACGGAACAACCGGGACATCCGAAAACGGAACAACCGGAACCCAGGGAACCGATGCGGATATAAAGGAAGAAAAAGCACCAAAGACAACTTTCGACAACGACGACAGTCTGGATTTGGACAGCGAAGAATATGATTTAGATGGATTTTAGTGAATAGTTATCATGTTTAAAAAGACAGAAACAGAACTTATCCTTCAACTCAGAAAAGGATCTATGAAGGCATTCGATGAGATCTACGAGCAATATGCCCGCAGACTCTTTGCCTTTTGCCTGAAATATACCAAGTCGAAGGAGAATGCCGAAGAGATCATGGAAGATACCTTCGTGTGGCTCTGGAACAACCGAAGCACTTTGGAAGAGGCAGAAAGCGTAAAGCCGCTGCTCTTCCTCAGAGCCAAGCATTATCTCATCAACGCCTACAGGAAGGTCATCAATTCGCCCGTGTATGAAGACTACATGGACTATCTTGACCATCACAACAGCACCACTGCTGACAGTCAGTTGGAGTATGATGATTTCGTCAGACAGCTCAACCAGATGCTTGCCAAGCTGCCCAAGACGCAGCAGGAAATCATCCGACTCTCCAAGTTGGAGATGCTCAACAATCAGGAGATTGCCGAGAAGCTCAACTATAGTGAACAGACCGTTAAGAACCAGCTGTCCATGGGGTTAAAACAACTCCGACAGCTTATCAGCAACCGCACCAACCTGATGTGGCTCTTGTTTTTAGTATAATTTAACGGTACTTTCTCTACCGAACCATGTATAACCTAAAAAAGGATTGTTTTATGTTAGACGACATCAAGAATAGTACAGACTTAGCTAATCTGAAGGAACGGATCAACAACTGTTCAGATGAAGAATTAGCAGCAGCCATGGAAGAGGAATGGCTGCACGGCATCATCCCGGATAGCGGTATCTCTGACGAAGATTTGGCACGTATCAAGGCCGAAATTCATGAACAGATAGGAACCCGTAAGCAATTCACCCTGAAGCGCGTCCTCAAGTGGACCCAGATAGCAGCAGCTATTGCCCTGCCTATCTGCATGGTGATTATGGGAATGATGTATAAGGAAAACAGGCAATATGCGGCGATTCCGCTGACAGAAATCACCACCCAGGAAGGCGAACAGGTGAGCATCACCCTGCCCGACAAGAGTGTGGTAGCGCTCAATTCGCTCTCCAGCATCAAGTATGCACCACAGGATTTCTGCAAGGACAATCGCGAGATTGAATTTGAAGGCGAAGCTCACTACAAGGTAACCAAAGACGCCCGACATCCGTTCATCATCCACATGCAGGGAATGGAAATCAAGGTATTGGGTACCGAGTTTAACGTCATCAACCGAAAGAAAGAACAGACAGCAGAAGTTGCGCTGCTCAATGGTAGCGTGATGCTCACTTCTCTTGCCAACGGCAGCACCTATACGATGAAGCCAAACGAAATCGTTGTGGTGAACAAACAGACCGGAAAGATGGATATCCGCGAGACATCGCATATAGAGGATGCCTGTGCATGGCAGAAGAAGCAGCTGGTATTCCGTGATGCATCGCTGGGCAGAGTCATCAGAAGCCTGGAGAAGAATTACGGAGTAGAGATTGCTGTGGAAATGGATACCATCGAACCTTTCACAGGAACCTTGCCGAACAACAGCCTTACCGAGGCGCTGCAGATTGTCTCTGAAGCCTATCAGGTGAAGTTCAGCAAGACACCAGCCGGAAAGTATGTTTTGAGATAATAGTTGGCGCATAACAGGTGGCCACCGCATGCACAGCAGCTGTTGTGCATGCGCATATCAGCTGTTATGCAAGCGCACAACAGCTGTTGTGCGACCGACGATACTGACTGTACCAACAACTTATCCTATCTCATTCAACAACATATCCTATCTCATTCAACAACATATCCTACCTCATTCAACAACATATCCTATATCATTCAACAACAGCAAGAGGGTGAATCATTAACTAATGACTCACCCTCTTTTTATTTAGGTCTTAAGATGTGCCAAATCCCTTTGGCATGACGTTTAACACATGAGAAACTCGTTTATTTTCCATAATCATTGTACATCATGATCAGGCATGCGGCACTCCAGCTGAAGTGAGAAGCCTGCATAGGCTTGCCGGTATGCGTATCATAATTCTCATAGATTGGGGTACCTGCCGAAATGCCCTGCAAATTGCGGAACACCTGGTCGGTATAGGCATCTGCCTTCTTCTTCTCACCATAGTTGCGATAGCCCTTGATGCCATAATAGGTCTGGTCGAGCCAGATTGGACCGCGCCAGTAACCCTGCGGATTGTACTTCGGATTATCGGCAGCTATCGTCGGGAACGGGATGAAGGTAGAGAACTTCTTCTTATTGTCGAGCAACTTTCTTGCCTTGGCAAACTGCTTAGGCGTTGCTATGTTCGCCCAGAAAGGTATGTAACCCTCGCAACCAGCCTCACGCACAAAAGTTCTGTCGGCATCCAGACGGCGGTCGTAGAAGAAACCATCCTTCTGGTCAAAGAAATAGTCGGCTACCAGACCACGATAGTCTGGCAAGTCGAAAGGCTCACCCAGCAAGCCGGCAAATTTCTTGAGCAAGGTATACTCCAGCGAGAGATAAGCATTCAGGTCAACGCTCTCCTGATCAGTACTCCATGCATCCTTGCCGTTCTGCAACATCTTGGTGCCGTCAAAACGGATGGCATTATCCATACCGCTCTCCCAGGCAGCCGCCTCCAGAGTGCCATCTACCGAGCCAAACTCACAGATGTGGTTCTTGTCGTGATCTCTCTTCTCATACCACCACTTGTGATATTTCAGGAGCTTCGGATACATCTCCTTCACGAAAGCCAGATCCTGGGTATGCTCATAAATCTCGTTCACCGCCCAGGCTGCCAGAGGAGGCTTACTGTCACGGTAGTTGTTCTCAGAAGCATCCGGATAGATGCAGTCGATTATCATGCCGTCTGGCTGCTGGTAGTCGAACATCACGCGGATGTTATCCTTCGCCAACTCCGGGAAGAAGGAAGCCATACCGGCAGAGAAACGCCAGCAGTCCCATGCCCAGCAACCTACGAAATAGCCCACAGCATGACTAGGCACGATGCCGTCATGATACAGGGCACCTCGCTTGGCACGCCAGTTGGAAAGCAGAGTGACGATGGATTTCGCAGCCACCCGGTTGTATTCTGCAGGCATATCATCACGTATCACCTTCTCCAGATAACCGTTCCAGCGCTTCTCGTTTTCATCGAGTGCAACCTTCGGGTTGGCAAGCAGACTGGCTGTATGCACATGCTGAACCGAAGCCTCGGTATCCTGCTCTACCAGCGAAATGGCGATGGTAAGCTGCTCTACACCTCCTGGCACGGTAGCCAGATAGTTGTGGTCGGTATCAGTCACCTGAACCTCCTGAGGGAAGTCGATGATGACACGTTCACCATAGAAGTCTCCGATGGTTACACGGTTCTTGCAACGTGATACATTGGCACGGGTACTGATGCTGTCGGCAGTAAACGTGAACGGAACCTTGGATGGATTGGTAACGGTGAGTAGCGCCGTACGGGCATCTACAAACTGCAAACTCTCACAGATATCGGCACCATCCTTCTTCAGACTCATCCTGATTTCGCCCGGATAATAGCTCTGTTCCTGCACGGTACCATCAATGAGAGATACCAGCGAACGGGCATACCAGTTGCGGTAATAGATACTGAAAGGTCCACAGAAACCTGCGGTAGGTTTCTCCTTCTCTGAGAGGGTGAAACCCATCCATGAACCCATATCCGTGAAGCATCCGTTATGACGGCGGGGAGCACCCGGTGTCGGCTGGATGTCAAGAATATCCTTATACTCCTGACGGGTGGTCTGTGCCATGCCGTCCATAGACAGCATGGCAAGCCCCATAGTCAGTATAGCTATAGACTTAGTCTTCATATCGTTTATTTTAAGTTCTTAATAGTAAAGCTATAGCTCCACTCCTTTGGTGTGATGGTATATTCCGGATGCACCATAGCGCCCCAGGTATTATCGCCACCAACACCCATCTGCAAATGGTCGATGTTCACCCATACCATGTCCTTCTTGTCAACACAGCCGCCATGACGGTGCTCGATGGTAGAAGGAACATAGAGGAGATCATCCTGTGGGAAGTTCCAGGCACTTACGCTCAATGGCTCAGCACCTTCCACCCTGATACCGGCTCCAGCCTTCGATGCGAGGGTGAACCAGCGTACATCACATTTGTTGGCGGTTTCCTGTGCCCTTACGTATGGATGATACTGCTCCCATACGCTGGCAGAATACTTACCGATGAGGTAACCGCTCTTACGGTCGGCATAGTTCTCCTGCGGACCTCTACCCAACCAGGTCATCTGGTCGTAGTCGCCCTTCAGAATCATGCGCATACCGAGACGAGGCATCTCCGGCAGCGCCTTGTTGCCAGGAATGAAGTGCATGTTCACCTCTACATTCCCATTGGCAAGCATCTGATAGGTAATCTGCATCTGAGATTCCTGCTCAGGCATATCGAAGTCTGCGATGACGGTAGCCTTCTGGTTGTCTGCCTGGGTCTTGATGCCCTTCAGTACCATCTTCTTTCCAGCCTCACGCCAGGTAGCGCAGCGCTCCTGAGTGCCGTTAGCCACATCGTTGTCGGTGATACCGCGCCAGAAGTTTGGCTGCAAACCTGCCAGCAGCATTTCCTTGCCGTCATATTTCAAAGAGGTCATCTCGCCGGTCTTCTTAGAGAAGCTGATGCTGAAATCCCGGGTCTTTCCCTGGATGGTGACGGCATCTTCTGTCTCGGCCTTCTCTATCTGTCCGCTTACCTGTTCCTGAGCCTTTTCCAGTCGTACAGGCAGCTGCATCTGCTCGATGGCTACCTCGTGACCTGCAGGAACGGCTCCGGTAGCCTGCTTGCTGAAGGCGCGCAGGGTGAGGAAGTATTCCTTGCTGTCGGCAGCAGGAAGAGTGCCCATCGGTATCTCCATCTCCTTAGCCTGATGAGGCAGGAGGGTCGGGAAGTTCATCTTGCCGCTTCTGATGGTTTCGCCATTTGCCTCTACCGCCCAGGCTAGTTGATAATTGTCAAGCGTGGTATAGTCGAATCGGTTGGTTACCTTGATGCGGTTCTGCATGAAGGCTACTGGCTCGAAGGCGATGTTCTGGTAAACCTTCTTCACCTCCCAGATATGTGGATGCAGCGAGCGGTCGGCTGCTACAAGTCCGTTGGCACAGAAGTTGGAATCGTTTACTACGCCTACGAATCCCATATCGCCACCATAAGCCCAGTATTTGTGTCCCTTGTCATCGGTCTTGGCGATGGTCTGGTCTACCCAGTCCCAGATGAAACCACCCTGCAACTGGTCGTATTTGTAAATCAGATCCCAGTAATCCTTGAGGTTACCCTCGCTGTTACCCATGGCATGGGCGTATTCGCAAAGAATCAGCGGACGCTCATCACGCTGGTTGACATGGCGGCGCAAAGACCAGATGCGGGCATACATCGGACAGTAGATATCCGACTTGGCGTAGTAACCGCCGCCCTCATACTGTACCGGACGGGTTGGATCCATCGCCTTGCTCATATCGTAGAGTTTCTCGAAACTCTTGCCATATCCGCTCTCGTTACCCATAGACCAGATGATGATGGCGGTATGGTTGCGGTCGCGCTTAATCATGCGGTACATGCGGTCGTGGAAAGCAGGATACCAGTCTTCTCTGTCTGCCAGCTGTTTGTATTCTGTATCCAGGATACCATGACACTCGATGTTCGCCTCGCCCACCATGTAGAGACCGTACTTATCGCAGAGCTGATACCACTCTGAATAGTTTGGATAGTGAGAGGTACGAACGGCATTGATGTTGAACTGCTTCATCATCTTCACATCCTTCACCATCTCACCGATGCTGAGGGTTCTGCCGTGTACGGCATTGTGCTCCTGTCGGTTCACACCCTTAATGGTGATGGCAACACCATTTACCAGAAGCTGTCCGTTCTTCATTTCGATGGTACGGAAGCCGAAAGGCTGAGCCACACTCTCCTCTACTCTACCATTCCTGTCGGTAGTATTGATAACGAGTGTGTAGAGATAAGGGCTCTCGGCACTCCAAGGCTGCACGCTCTTCAACAGCTTTTCGAAATGAATCAAGGTATCAGCAGGTGAGGTGATGCTCTGGATTTGTTTGAAGAGAGATTTACCTGTTGCCGAAAGCACTTTCACCTCAACCTTCTGACCCTTTTGTGGATTGAGCATATTCACATCGAGTGTGAAATTGCCATCCTTATATTGATTGATTAGTTTATTTCCCAATACGTAGTCGTTCATTCTGCTCTTAGGACGAGCCTGGATGAACACATTGCGCTCTATGCCGCTATACTTCCAGTAGTCCTGGTCTTCCAGATAACTGCCGTCGCTGAAGCGGAACACCTTCATGGCAAGGCGGTTCTTGCCCTTCTTCAGGAACTTGGATATATTGAAGTGGGCAGGCAGACGGCTATCTTCACTATAACCCACTATCTTGCCGTTGATCCAGAGATAGAAGGCTGATTCTACGCCTTCGAAATCCATGATCACATCCATGCCCTTCCAGTTTTCAGGCACGGTAAATTCGTGTACATAATGTCCTACAGGGTTGTAATCCTGTGGTACGAAAGGAGGATTTGCCTTGAAAGGATAGGTTACATCGGTGTAGATGGGTGCATCGAAGCCCTGCAACTCCCAGCTGCCAGGCACATTGATGTTCTGCCAATCGCTTACGTTATAGGATGTCTTGAAGAAATCGGTCAAGGCAAGACTCGGATTCTTCACCAGTTTGAATTTCCATACACCATCCAGCGAGCGGCGGCGCTCATTCTGGGTGTTCAACTGGAAACGGCGGGCGTCGTCCATCTTCAACTGTGCCAAGGCTCCGTTCTCGCTTGTAAAAGGCAAGTAATGAGCGGTCATCGGCATACGGTTGATATGGGTCACGGTGGCGTCCTGCCAAGGGTCTGAAGCTGCTGGCTGCTTGCCATCCTGAGCCGCAAGGGCTACTGAGGTATGGGCACAGCACAGGCTCAGACATATCATG
>JAJWOH010000099.1:0-13684 GCA_021635485.1 Segatella copri
CCATTGTGGAATTTCGTCCGGCATGATAGCTCATAAACTTATCGTAAATATTGCCTACTTGCGATAAGTCTTGCATCAATGGAATGGAAAGACTTATTTCTTCCTTGGATAAGATGGCCTTAGTTTCTCTAATCCATTTTATGCGTTCCATGATTTTCTTTAGATTCATTTCAATGTCTGGTTCTTTCATTCTTTTCTATTTTTAATCCAACATTTCATAGACGAAGTTAACCTCGTCTGCATCTATTTGTTTCCTAAACTTTTCTATGTTAGAAACTATCAACGAGCAGTGCTCAAATGAACTCTGCCCATTGATAACTTTTTCTATTCTTGTTATTCGGTATCTCATTTTATTTCGATAAGAGTTAAAATGCAATAACCTAACAAGTCTTTATAACTGTCTATGACAGGCTCTTCTTTAGCATCCTCGTTCAAAGTCAGCAAAGAGCAAATACGATTAATCTTCTCTTGCAAATGACCGAAGGCGTACGGATAACCATCTTTAGCAAAACATTCCGAAAATGCGTTTCCATACCGCTTATTCTTGGTTTTGAAAAGCTCGAATTGCGACCCGATGATGTCGTTATAATCAGAAACAATATACCAAGAGAGCGTAAGCAAGGCTTCCATCGCCATTACGCTGATATGATTTCGTAAGGTTTCTTTGTCTTCAGAAGATGCTCGAATCTCATACATAAGACGAAGGAAATTGGCTGCGCTTGAAAACAATCCGAGCTTTCCGAAGTCCTCCCTTAGAGATGAAACGAAAGCGGCATTATCCTTGCATTCAATCATGTCTGCCAAATGTCTAATCTCAAAGATATACTTGTTAGCATATTCGCAACACCCATTGTTATTTTGTTCCACCATGTCCGTATCCTCCTCCACGATTATTTTCCATATTCAACTCTCCAAGTATGCAATCTGGATTTTCTACCTTGCGGAATGCACCCTGGCAAACACGAGTACCTTTCTTGACTACGAAAACATAATATTCGTAATCTGAATCTAGTTTAAATTTGCTATCCTTTGTCGGCATATAACGGTCGGAATTAACTATATAAAGCGCACCAATATTGTCCCTACAGTCTTCATCGACCAGACCTAGACAAATATCAATATCCGCTCTAACATTAGTCATGTAACCAACTTGTGTTTCGTTCTTGCCAATAAAGGCCACATCAACTTGCATACCTTTGTCAGTAAAGCCGGAACGTGAACGAATATCCAAACCAACATCTTTAGGAAGTTCAATTCCTAAATGTAGGTTGATGTGACCTCTACCCATTTTCACCCAAGGCATATTCAACACAACATCTTGTGGGCAGTAAAAATCAACTGCCGCTGCATTACCTTCCTTATAAGGAACGCTACCACCTCGCAAGTCAAGTACATAAGCCTTGCCTTGTGCAACTAACTTTTTTATTAACTCCTTATCCATTGTATATAAAGCCTAAATCATTTAAAGTTCTACAATTCTTAACCAGTCCTTTTGCCCATAAATTGCGCAACTCAGGTAACGGGTCTTTTCCGTACCTATTCTTTATGGTTGCTAAGGTCAAGATTTCCGGTTTAATATGTTTATCTCTTTTCTGCTGCCTTAGCTCCTTCAGAATATTCACTAAATCTTCCATTGACGAAATTCTCCATTGTTATATTGTCAACACCAAATTTATCAGCCAGATTATCGTTCCCAATAATCAGCCAATTAGATTTGTCTTTGAGAAACTCTATACTCTCGGTGCTTTTTGCAGCATCAACAAAAGTATCATCAATATTATCAGTAGAGCAATATGGAACTACCGCATTAACTGTATACATAGCAATTTCGTATGAAATAACCGATACCATTTTCTTGAATGTTATATCGCTTGAATACATTACTTGGTTCTTGTCATATCCTAAGATGTTGACACGGACTATATTATTATCTGCTTGCAACGCTCTAAAGAAATCGTGCTTTAGCTGAAAATCCGTAATATCTACAGGATGCTCGTTACCCGATGGAATACTTATAATATCCAACAGGCTTACAAAAATAACTTTTTTATTCATTGTCTTCATCTGTTAATAATTTATCTATTGTTTTTTCTAATTCGTCTAATCTTAGAGTATAATCCTCTTCGTAAACGCATGTCAATGTAGAAATAAAGAACTTGTCATTATCTGTTCTCAATTCAATCTCCATGTATTCCTCGTAATAGCTATCATATTTAATTGCTATCGAAAAGGAGTTCATGTAAGCTGGATTAAACCTCCTCTGCAAAGCTTGTGCTCTCGTAAACGCATCATTGAATTCGTTTGTCATGGTTCAATCTTTTGTGTAAGCATTTCTCTGTTCTTTGCCATTGCATCATGGAAGCCTAAATCGTATCTGTCGGTCTGCTCCAGCTCATAGTTCCGCTTTATAAGTTCACTTGTCTGATACGAACTCTTTGCAAGTTGAATCTTAAAATAGACAAACTCAACAAACATAGCCATAAAGCAAAGAACAAAACCGATAATTACCGCTGCCTTTGTGTACTCCTTGCAGAACCTTACAATACACTTAGCAACCCAGCATGTTGTACTAACTATGCCTACAAGTACAAGGTAAGGAATTCGTAAAAGAACCTTGCATAACATACTCATAGTACTCTTCGTATAAGATGCGAAATCCGTACTCGTAAAAACTAACTTTAACTTCTTCATATTTTAGCCTATTTAATGTTTATCAAAAGTCTTTTGTTAACGAACCACAACAAATCAATACCATTCATCATGCAATATCCGCAAAGCATGCCAATCAAGATTATTATCTTCTTGAACACTCGGTAATGTGTCATTTCAATCTTCAGCATAGACATCATCAAGTCTTCAAAGGAACGGTCTCTCATTGAATCTGGGTCTAGCCTCAACGATTTGACATTCATCTTGTACTTATTGGCCATTGAGAATAATATAATAGCAAACTCTGCTAATTTGTCCTCTAGAGTTCCGGCAACGAGTTTAGAATATATTTCTATCGTACCACGTCCATTAACATTTTCATATTCCCAACGTTTGGCGTTGAAACGACCTTCGTATTTGCGCATTTCTACAATAGCGTCAATTACGTTGAATGTTTCTGCTCTTTGGGTCTGGCTAGCAACATCAAAGTTGCAAGCCTCTATAATCTGTTCTATTTCTGCTATCTCCATTTTATACTATTGAATCTAAGTCAAAATCATTAGAAGGAATGAAAGCCACATGGTCTTTCTCCCTTGTCATCGTTTTCTCTCCTGTTCGCACGCAATTAATTTGCTTGGGATTTTTATGTCGTACCACAAATGTTCCAAAGCTGCGTATCATAACACGGTCTCTGTTGCGCAACGATTGCTTTGTGAGGTCTATGAAATAATTCACAATGGCTTGAACATCATCCTTGCGGAACTTTTTTCCATTTACATCTCTAAGGTTCTTAATGATTGCCTTGACAATTTCTTCTTTCTTCATATTCTCTAAGTTTTTTATTCCCTAAACTTCTAATCAAGTCGTATGGGTCTATACCATATTTCTTAACGAAACATTCTCTTAGCTTGCATATAGCCTTAAAATCGGCATTTGTTGTATTCTTGACTATCATATAAGCTGAGTCTAATCTAGCATCAGCTTTAGGAGCTTTAACCCGAAAAATCTTGTTGCCTTTCTCGTCTTCGATAAGTTCTATATTAACTTCCTCGCCCTTAGCTTTTTTTCTTGCCGCCCATTCTTCATAAGTGATGGCATTTTGCTTGATAGCCTCATCTTCTTTAGCCTCTTTCTCTTTCTGTATATTTGCCTCTACTGCTTTTATGGCATCTATACGATGGGAACAGAAAGTATTCAAGCTCTTTGTTATAACTTGCGGATTTGGCTTCTTGTAAAATTTCTCAAACTTTCCGGCAATAAACATCTTGAAGAAAGTAATCAGCTCGTTCAGATTAAGGAAATAATACTCATCCTTTATAGCATTTGCAGTCATTATCTTTATATTGTCAGTAACCTCATTATTTACAAAGCCACAAATACCATAGACATCAGAAATCCATGCTACAAGCCATGTTATTGCACTTCCTTCTCCATAACATAAGTCAAGATAGGTAAGTGTTGGTGCGTTGCTTTTAAAAGCTTTTCCGATTGGCATCTTACTACCTACTTGGCTTGATGGAGAGAAAGACATTAGAACGTTATCGAATGTTCCGTACTCATTGAATATTCGTTGCTTTTCTCTGTTGATTGAGGCGCTGCACGAGGTCGGCTGATTCTTGGTAATAGCCTTGCTCTGCGTCTTTATTAGTCCCTTGCTTTCTATCATCATAATTTCCTTCCAATACTTTAACAAAATTATTTGGTCTCATAATCCAATCAAAACTCGCCATCCATCCATTACTACCATTAAGGAATGAAGATGCTGCCGCCTTGTCAATCATCAACTTCATCTGCTCACTCCCATATTCTTTAAGCCGTGAATTAATCATTGACTTTCTCTTCGAAGTCAGGGCATGAACAAGAGGCATTCCTCTTCCAACGATAACCTTATTGAAATATTCGCAAACCTTCTTTGCTTTATCATCCACTTGTTGTACACTAGGGACGTTGTTCAATGCTATTCGTTCAGGTTCGTTCTTGTGTGGTTTAGATTCTTTACCTTCAGCAAATTCTATGTTGTCTTCATGCTTCCAAATAAAGAGTTTTCCGCTACCGATAGATAACATTTGTTTCTCAAATAGCCCCTCAATAGCTTTTTTTACCTTTGCCACCGACATACCTATCTTATTCGATAATTCCTTGTTGCTCCCATACACATATCCGTCTTTGTCAGCATTAAATGACAGACGGACGAAAGCGACCAATTCATCTGCATCCAAGCTATATGCTTTTTCGTCTAATTTTACTACCATATCTTAAAAAAATGCATTTGTTAATTGTTTATTTCCACTCATTATTACCCACTTTCCTTTGCCGTTTTGGTCTAGCAATTTCAAGTCTTCAACTTTTCCGAACCTCTCATAAGTACCACAGAGGTCAACAAACCAAGGTTGTTTCCCTTTTGATAGTCTAAGAAGTCTTCCTACGACTTGATAGTATTGCGCTAATGAACGTGTTGGCTTTGCATACACGACCGTATCTAACTCCGGATAGTCAAAACCTACGACCAATATTTGGCTATTTACCAGTACCTTAGTCTGCCCATTGCGGAAACGCTCGATGATAGCCTCACGCTCTTTAGGTGGTGTCTCTCCGCAGACCATTTCGCAGTTGGGTATGGAATAGGTCAGCATCTGAGCTTCTTTAACGAACTTAGTAAAAACCAAGATACCTTTACGTTGTCCACCTCGCTTCGGATTAAGCAATCTTTTGACAACATTAACTAGCCATCCGTACAAATCTACACGTTCATATTCTTGTTTGACACTTTGGTCAGTGTAATCACGGCAAGTTGAATTGAGCTGCAAGTTTCCTTCGTTCCATTGTGGTGGTGGGCATGTGTAATAGTTCGGAAGACAGATATATCCGTTTTTTGCCATATCCTCAACTTGAACATAGTAGATAAGCTCCTTGAAAATCTTGTCTCTACTTCTTGTCAGAAACTTCAGTATGCTACCATAGTTCTGATAGGAATACAGACGGAATGGTGTTGCGGTTAGACCTATGACCTTGCTCTTTAGTTTATCAAGAAACTCCTTATACATGCCGGATTCAGGTTTCACTAAATGAACCTCATCAATCAATATGTATTTGAAGTCAGTAAATAATTCGGGATGTCCTTTCACGCTACCAATTGTAGCAAAAGTAACATCGCTGATTTCTTTTGATTTAAAGCTAGCGGAATAGATGCTGGCATTATCAAATCCATAAGAACAATACTTCTTGTAGTTTTGTTCCAAAATTTCCTTAGTAGGAGAAAACACAAGCACTTTATCTTTGAGCCTAGCAGCTATATCTGCCAAAATCAATGATTTGCCCGATGCAGTAGGGAGCACTTCCAGAGCGTTCCAGTTTTTCTTCTTATCCAAGAAAAACTCAACCGCCTTCTTGCTTGCCTCTTCTTGATATGGTCTTAATTTAAACTTCATTTCACAAATAATATGAAATCACTTTTGTTACTATATAGGAATGCACAAGTCTTATGCATAACAAAAGCCAATAGAAAAATGACCTTACAGTTTTTATGGTGTGTCTCACCAAGACGATTGCAAAGGTACGAAGAATAATTTAATAATGCAAATAAATTAGTGTCTATTATTGAAGCTGTAACATTATTTAAACCTTATTGATTATCTTTTTCTTCATTCATTTTCAGAATTAGAGCCGCATAGTATTTATAGAGTTCCTGTAATTCAAACACCGACCAATTCTTTGCTTGATGCTTCATTACTTCCAGTAAATCGACTTGTTGTTCTCCGAGCCGCTTTACTTCTTCCATATCTAAAGGAACGTGAGGATGCTTTTGCAAATAAGCCAATCTTCCAAGCTTCATTACTAAATTCTTTCTATAACCGATAAGATGGTCAGAAGAGAATCTGTTGCATCGTTTGCATTCCGCATTCTGATTACGTGTATCAAAGCGCAAACTCATATGAGTTCGTCCGCAATAATGCCCATTGTCGGCTTGGTCGATTGGCAATATTCGTCCACAACTGATACATCTGAAGTACTTATAGTGAAACTCTCTAGAGTCTCTCATGCGGATATAAACCGACATAAGCCTATCTAGCTTGTCAACCCACTTTTGCTTCTCGCTCCTTTGGTGTTTAGGCTTCTTTCCTCCTTTGTTAAATCTATCATAATATCCCATAACTTTATTCTTTGTTAAATCTAGAATCGTATTTCCATCTAAAATCACCACAATAGTAGCCTTTTACGCAAGCCCTCGTAATGTTCCTACGGATAAGTCCTAGTTTCCTTGCAGCATCAGCTGCCGATTTATACCAATGAACCTGCTCTCCATATTCGTCAATAGCTATTACTGGTCTTGAATTCCATCCGGCTAATTTCGGATTTCCTTTTCCTTGGTATGTTTCCAAATTTTTGCGCATAGCATCTTGCTTCTCCTTCGGTATACCCATTTCATTCCAAGATATGCCTTTATTCCAAGGCTTGTGCCCTTTAGGAAAATACCCATGATGTTTTACATTAGGTGGAATATATAATTCGTAATTTCCTTTGCTCTGAATATTTTCTAAAATATAATCTCTTTCCATAATTGCTGCTGTGGGGGTCGATTGACATACTCACTCGCTACTTGCAAGGAATTGTTGGGTGACTAACGTGGCTGCGCCCTTGCGAGTGCTTGGGTGACTTGCTACCACTCCCCAATTCGGCAATGCCCTGCCGAAGTATATTCTCAGCTGCAAAGAGGTCTCTAGGATGAACTGCACCACAAATAGGACAAGTCCAAATCCTATCACCCAATGACAGCCTATCATTCTTATAACCACAAGTACAAAGGCGGCTCGAAGGGAAGAATCGGTCAATCTTATGAACCTGAACGCCATATTTTTTCGCAACGTGTTCCAACTTCACAACGAAATCGCCATGAGCCAAGTCAGACATCTTGCGTCCCCAATTACGCTTCATTCCCTCCAAGTTCAAATCCTCCAAGCAAATCAAGTCATAACGCTTGCACAACTCATGCGCTAACTTCCATTGGAAATCGGAACGCTTGTTCACAATATCCCGATACAATCGCTCCAATTCCATCTTCTTGCGCTTGCGGTTGTTGCTGCCCTTCTTACACTTCGAGAGGTTGCGAGACCTGCGCCTAAGCTCCTGTAAGTCAGCTTTAAGGAACTGGGGATTGTCAATCTCACGCCCATCACTCAAAGTCATGTACTTCTTCAAACCAAAGTCGATGCCCACGGATGCACCATTGCGTGACTTTCCGTAAGGCTCGGCTTGCTTGTCCAAGCAAAGGACAATGAAGTATTCGCCCAGCTTGTTGCGCTTGACAGTTACCCTCTTTACCTTGCCAACGTAGGGACGGCTCAAAGAGAATTTGAAAGACTTCTTTATCTTGTTTATCGTCAACACGTTTCCACTGAAGGAATAGCCATTATCCATAAAGACGAACGAACTAAATTCAACCATCTTTTTGAACTTAGGTGGACGCTTTGCATCATGTTTAAAGAAACGCTTGTAAGTTACATCTAATCTATCCAAGATTTCCCTCACGGTATGACTATTAAGCAAAGCTGGCTTATATCGCTTAGAGAAATGCTTAAACATCGTAAATTTTGGAATGTACTTGCGGTACAGCTTATAGTACCTCTTCTGCAAGGCTAGCGCATGATTCCAAACATAGCAAGCCTCTCGGAGCATCTTATCCAAATGCTTCGTCTTCTTTGTCCTATATAGCTTGTACTTGTATGAAATCATATCCCTTAATTTTAAACACTTTAAGCAATTCTGCTCTTATTTTTTTTCTATTTATCTTTATGCAGGAATACATCCATGATTGATGTTTCCTTAAGGCTTGTAATATTGTAATCAATCATAGTCTTACCCATAATCTCATCTACATTCTTACGAGCCTTCTCAATGGTATCACCCTGCACAAGATAACGAACCTTGGTCTTCCTCTCCTTGCCAGATTTTTCGTCAAAAGTAATCATGTTAATACTGCAATCGTAGTATTTATCCTCACTATCTACCTCTGAAAGGAACAACTCAGAGAAACCTGCTTTCTTCATAGTGACAATCTCCATATCACCATTTGTGTATACCGCCATTTCTTCTGTAGTCTTAGCCTCGCATTCTGACCATGACAAGGCATCTACAACATATTGCTCTGTAGTTTTAGCGTTCGTTCCGTCTTCTAGAGTTTTCTCATAACGAACACCTACGATAAAATACTTTCCTGTTAATGATTTCATATTCTTTCTTTTTATGTTAGAGAATGTGGTATCGGTGAGGCTTGAACTCACGACCTAATGTTTAGGAAACATTTGCTCTATCCAACTGAGCTACGACACCAAGCATCCTATAAAAACTCTTTATTTAATTCTGCTTGCCTCTCCACCTGCGTCTGCCATACCATATAAGCATGGTCTTGTGGAGTAGGTATGTATAATCCTCTTTCCATAGAGCAATGATGAAGCCATCGGTCTATACATAAAGACATTTCTTCTTTGTCAAGGTCTGGTATGTGCCTCCAATATTGGAAGGCCTTGCCTTGTTTATTCTCACGCTCCCTAAGAAAAACATCCTTATTTACACGTTTGAACTCTTGTTCGATATAGTCCTTAGTATATCCTTCTTCGATAGCTACGTAAGTGATTGTTACCCACAGATAAGCATTCTGCTGGATTGTCCTAGATTGTTGCCTCTCTTTAAGGTCAACAACAAAGAACTTCTCATTATAATAATCACCTTGTAGTTTCTTGGCTTTGGTTATCATAGCCCTGGTTCGTTCCTCGAACTTTTCAAGCTCGACCGGATTCAACATATTATATACCATCTTTCTTTAATGAAAGGTGGAGAAAATTAATTCTCCACCATAATAAGTTTAAAATGGCGCATCAGATGTGTTAGTGCCACTCGGCTGTGCTGGTGGAATTGGTGCTGTACCTGCGGCTGGAGCTTGTGGTGGAAAAGGATTGTTAGCGGCAGCTTGCATGCCACCTTGTGGCGCATTGTTCTGTGCTTCAATCTTTTGCATCTTGTAGCCACGAACAGATGTAAACCAGTCTGTTGTACCATCCTTCTTTGTTCCTTGATATGATTCAACGTCAAAGAATACTTCAGCAATATCCCCGACATTAAAACCATCCGGTACATGTACATTCTTACCACTGAATTCAAAGATGATGCGCTTTTCGTAGCCACGTTCACCTGTCAAACCATCGAAACGTGTTGCATCAAGCATCAAACGTCTCTTTTCAAATGGTTCTTTACCTTGTCTCTGAATAGATTGAATGCCTTCGATAGCAACAATCTTACCTTTATAACTATTAGCCATAACTTAAAATATTTAATAAAACAATAAATTATCCAACTCTGTTCAAGGTCAAACTAGGCTTTACCTTAGTTACCTTTTTATACTTTTTCAATAGATGGTTGTAAGCTTCTTCGTCATCCGCATCAAAAGCCTTCGTATCTAACGTAACCCTCTCAGAAGCAGACTTCAAGGAATAAGTGTAAATTGAAGTTTTATAAGATGTGAGGTTGTTATTTGACATACCATCAAAGATAGCTGCCTTCAACTCCTTTTCCTGTTCTTGCAATTTAGCAATGCGCTCTTGAACGTCCCTGAGTGCGATTTCGTTATCTATAATGTAATAAGGTGTTTTTGTATCATCATTATACAAACGACCTTCTTTCTCGCATCGGAACAATTCTTTAACATCACTAGCAGGTCTTGGCTTGCCTAATGGGATGAGTTTACAGATTGTTCCACGCTTCTCGTCATCACGCAACCACATACAACATATACGTGTAACCTTCAGATGAGGATTCAATGTTTCGAAACCGAACTTATACATCGAGTTCTGCCAACGCACATACTCCTTATTAACGGAATAAGTACCCTTAATATCCCAAATCTCAACCTCATCGTCCGGTGCATCATCCTTGTGCATCACCAAGTCGATTGCACTTGCATGGTCTTCTCCGATTCGAAGGACATATTCGCTACCTATAATCTCATATCCATTCTTCTTGATATAAGCGACAAAATCCTTGACACTCTCTGAGGCTGGCTCAATACCCAATGAAGCAAACAACTCTACCTGCTCATGGATAATAGTGCCTTTTTCGGCAGCTTTCTTCAATACCTCTTCGCTTACGTTAGAGTACATATTGGGAAATACATACTGATGAAGCATACCTGTAATGCCACTTAATTCACGACCATCATAAAAGTATTGATGTGTGGAGTCCTCATAAAGAACTCCACTGTTATTCAATTGTATCATACTAATCTTGATTTAAATTGTGTCAACTTAGCTAAGAACTCTGCATTCTTTTGATATTCGGGATAAGCATCATAAACTGCTTTTAAATCCTTCTTGCTCTGTGCGAGTTCCATCTTTCGTAATGCACATTTGCGTTTAAACTCTTCGGACTTCTGAAGATCTGGGAATCCGTTCCAAACTCTATCTACGTCCTCCCAAATTTGAGCCTGTTGCAATTGTGGATAAGCATATTGTTTTTGCTCATTAAGATTTTCGTCTTTTTCTTCCTCGCTCTTTGGGGCTGGTTCAGAGTAACCATATACTTCTTTCTGCTCATTCATCCATTCAAGAACTTCTTGTTCTGTCATGCCGCAATACCAACGCACAATGTTATTCTCATCTTGAATAATAAGTTTGGCAATACATCTGTTTGTATAACCTACATATCCAACATGGAATATTGTCTTCAACTTTCCGCTTTGAGAATATTCGGTGTTTCGGTTGAGGTTGATGAATATCTTTTTGGGAGCAGTATACAATTCTCGACCGATACCTAAACAAGAGCATGCACGCTTGAAAGAATCACTTGCTTGACCTTTAACGGCTTCAGTGTTACTTGGCGTACCAACATCTTGCTTATCTATCCAACCGATGCCTTCTTTATAAACGGAAACCGTACAAAAGAGGTTCTGACCGATAAGCTCATGTTTACGTTTCCAACCATAGATGCCGAACTTCTCATCTAATCGTCTCATGTCACATCTTGCGTCCTTGTAAAGCAACAAGGAACACCAGTCCGGTGACTTCTGATTACCACCTTGACCGACACGGACTTCTATCTCATCCGCATCAAGGAGGCGAAACTCATAATCCTTAATTTCTTCGCTCTGCCCTTCTACAGGCTTCGCTGCCTTATTCTCTGCCATAGTCGTATATTTTAAATAATCATTTTCTTTATCTGACAAGAAACAACAAGTTCATTGATTTCTTTGAGAGAATAATATCTAGGTGAGTTCTTACTATCACCTACATATTCTTTCATTAACCTATTCTTGACCCATTTGTCAATCATCTGCTTTTCGAATCCTTTTGATGCGAGATAGCATTCGGCATCCTTTCTGCGTATCCTGTCGGAACGCAACCCCATTTCAAATTGGGCATCCATCCGTCCCGCTTGAAATGCGACTGATACTAATTGCTTAATCTCGCTTAATGACATATTCTTTCTACAGTTTTTATGGTGTGTCTCACCTTTTTATGTAATATTACAAAAAATATATTAAATTTCTTGCAAGTTACGATATATTTATGTATATTTGCAACATATTTAATGTTTTCGAGTGCAAAGATAAGAAAAGTATTGCAAACATGCAAATAAAATAGTGCTTAAATATACTATATTAACCTTTATTATCTTTAAGCTCTAAATGTTTACATAAATTAAGTTACACATGCGCTTACTGCGTATTAAATTTTAGGTTATGAATAGTGCATACGAAAGACTGAAGGCTGTAATCATTGCTTTGGGTTACACTTCAAATGAAAAATTCGAGGATACCGTTGGCTTAGGACATGGCTTCGTCAGCCGTATAACTAATCGTGTATCTTCCAAAAGCTTGCAAGCTATAACGAGAAAATTTCCGCAGGTAAATCCAAGTTATATTAGGACGGGAATGGGGGAAATGTTCATCTCTTCACCTATAAAGGTAAGCGAAAACGAAAACGCAAAGACTAGACTGCGTGAGTATCTTAAATATAAAGGAATTACCAAACGAGAATTTTGCGACAAAGCTGACGTGGCCTCTAACTTTCCTATCATAGGGAAGAATGGTGTATTCACGGCAAGAGTATCTTATAGAGTGAATTCTAAATTCCCAGATCTTAATATGGATTGGCTAGCTAATGGAGCTGGCGAAATGTTGCAGCCGGAGGCTAATATTGAGAAATTCAACAACTACAAAAGCAGAATAGCGCCATTCTGTACAGAGATGGGAATTAGTACTACATTCTTCTTGCGGAAATGTAAGAGCTATACCAGTGCAATTAGCAGATTGCCGGATATGCCTAGCGAGACTTTCTTGAAGAATATCTCTTTGGCTTACCCTCAGCTAAATCTGAATTGGCTTAAGACCGGAGAAGGAAAGATGTTTAACGATGACATCAAATCGAATATCAATTCAAGCGTCAGCTTTGTTCCTCTTGTTCCACAGATGGCTTATGCTGGTTATCTCAGCGGATATGCAGATGATGTATATATATCATCGCTCCCAACAATCCCTATTGTAAAGGAAGATAAAGAAAAGTACGTAGCATTCGAGGTAAGCGGTGATTCTATGGATGATGGCTCGTCTAGAGCTTATCAGAATGGAGACATCGTTATATGTAAAGTCTGCCCTGACTACATGGTAAAGAGCAATGGACTTCATATAGACGGAAAGGAATATATCATAGTTCATAAAGAAGGTATTCTGTTGAAGCGTATCATTGACTTGGATATGAATAATGGAAAGCTTATATTGCGTTCCTTTAATCCTACTTATCGTGATTTAGAGTTGGATTTAGCAGATGTGAAGCAGCTCTTAGTTGTGGAATATCAGCAGAAAAGGAAATGATAATGTAAAGTATATTTGTATGTTCTGTGGAGTAGGCTTGCATAAAATGTCGCAAAATTGCCGCAAAATGATTATTCGCCTATAGCGTAAGTTGCTATTGTTTAGGCATTTTATTGGTGTTCCGTATAACAGCCTTCTAAGCTGTGGGTCTTGGGTTCGAACCCCAACGGAATCACT
>JAJWOH010000244.1:0-2477 GCA_021635485.1 Segatella copri
CGACAGGAAATATCTTGTCCCGTTCATTCTCATTACGTCGCTCTTCTTTTTGTGGGGCTTCGCTCGTGCCATTCTGGATGTGCTCAACAAGCACTTCCAGAATGCTCTGCACATCAGTATTACTCATTCCGCCCTTATTCAGGTTACCACCTATCTGGGTTATTTCCTGATGGCAATACCTGCTGGCTTTTTTATCAACCGGTATGGTTATCGCCGTGGAGTAGTCTTCGGTCTGCTCCTCTTTGGTGTGGGCGCCTTGCTCTTTATCCCGGGTGCTACGGTGGGCAGTTTCTCAGCATTCCTGCTCTGCCTTTTCATTATCGGGTGCGGTTTGGTGTTTCTGGAAACAGCCGCCAATCCCTATGTTACCGAACTGGGTGCCAAGGAAACAGCTACCAGCCGACTGAACTTATCGCAGTCGTTTAATGGATTGGGTGGTATTTTTGCCACACTTTGCATCGGTCAGTTCCTCTTCAACCAGACCGAAGAGGGCGGCAATGTGGTGGTGCCTTATACCATTCTGGGTATTCTGGTGCTGGTGATAGCTCTGGTTTTCTCACGTGTAGATTTACCGGAAATCAGTCATGTGGCAACAGCAGAAGATGAGGCAGCCGGTTCTAATATCAGCAAACTCTTTTCCCATCACAAGATGTTCGTGTTTGGACTTCTGGCTTTGCTGAGCTATGAAGTGGCAGAGATTTCTATCAATTCCTACTTCATTAATTTCGTTACGGGCGTGAAATGGATGGACGACCGCACGGCTTCCGTAGCCCTGACTTGTGCGCTGGCATTCTTTATGGTAGGCAGATTCCTCGGTTCCTGGATTATGCGCCGAATCAAGGCAACAACGATGTTGCTGATCTGCGCTGTGGGGTGTGTTGTCTGTATACTTTTAGTCCTGTCAAATCTGGGTAAGCTATCGCTGGTAGCCCTGCTTTGCAACTATATGTTCGAGGCCATCATGTTCCCTACCATCTTCAGTATCGCCCTCACGGGTTTGGGCAACCTTACCAAGACAGCCTCTTCGCTTCTGATGATGACGCCAATCGGAGGTTGCGGTTTCCTGTTGATGGGACTCATCGCCGACCGTACTCATTTCACGCTTCCTTTCCTGGTACCACTCGTAGGATTTGTCATCGTTCTGGCTTATGCGGCTCGTGAATATAAACTTGCCAAGAAGTAACTGGCGGTTGGACAGAAAGATGTAAATATAAAGATGTTAAATTGCTAACTGCGTTTAGCAAAAGCTTTGTGTTTTGTAGGGTATTAGTGCGGAATTAACTTTTTTAACTCGATTGCAACACGAAAAATCGAATTATCATTTTGCTGTCTCAAAAGAAAAAGGTAAATTTGCACTCGGTAAGGAAAGAGCCTCATAAGTTCTACACCTTATTATATATAAGAAAAAAAGAATGTTTCATTAAACAATAAATTAAGTAAAATTATGGCAGTAGATTACAAGAAAATCGGTCTTGTGAACACTAAGGACATGTTCGCAAGAGCTATCAAGGGCGGTTGGGCCGTTCCTGCTTTCAACTTCAATAACTTGGAGCAGCTCCAGGCTATCATCCAGGCTTCTTCAAACTTGAAGTCACCAGTTATCCTTCAGGTATCTAAGGGTGCTCGTAAGTATGCTAACCCTACATTGCTCCGCTACTTGGCAGAGGGTGCTGTAGAGTATGCAAAGGAGTTGGGTTGCAACCATCCTGAGATCGTTCTTCACCTCGATCACGGTGATAGCTTCGAGACATGTAAGAGCTGTGTAGATTTCGGCTTCTCTTCTGTAATGATTGATGGTTCTGCACTTCCATACGAGGAGAACATTGCATTGACAAAGAAGGTTGTTGATTACGCTCATCAGTTCGGTGTAACTGTAGAGGGTGAGCTCGGTGTCCTCGCTGGTGTTGAGGATGACGTAGTTGCTGAGGAGTCTCACTATACAAAGCCTGAGGAGGTTGTAGATTTCGCTACACGTACAGGTGTTGATTCATTGGCTATCTCTATCGGTACTTCTCACGGTGCTTACAAGTTCAAGCCAGAGCAGTGCACACGTGACCCTAAGACTGGCCACCTCGTTCCTCCTCCATTGGCATTCGACGTATTGGCAGCAGTTGAGGAGCAGCTTCCTGGTTTCCCTATCGTTCTCCATGGTTCTTCTTCAGTTCCTCAGGAGTATGTTGATATCATCAACAAGTTCGGTGGTAAGTTGCCAGATGCAGTTGGTATCCCAGAGGAGCAGTTGACTAAGGCTTCTGAGAGCGCTGTTTGCAAGATCAACATCGACTCAGACTCTCGTCTTGCTTTCACAGCAGGTGTTCGTGAGACATTGGCTCTTCACCCAGAGTACTTCGACCCACGTCAGTACTGCGGTAAGGCTCGTGAGTACATGGTTGACCTCTATAGCCACAAGATCAAGGATGTTCTTCATTCTGACAACAAGTTGGCTAACCTCGACTAATCTTCGAGATTTTACAACA
>JAJWOH010000245.1:0-2444 GCA_021635485.1 Segatella copri
AACATTACGAAGATGAAAGAAAAGCTTAGCAAACCTTCTTCTTCCGCTCACAATAGCGTTCGCATTGGGCACAGATGTCATATCCCAGCATGGCACCCAAGATGAAATCCTCCTCCGGCGTAAGCTGGCATAACGGTTTGGTAACTATCATGCGGATAGCATCCAGACATTCTTTCTTACCAAAGAAGAGATTCAGACGGTCGTTGCCAACCGGCTGGATGATATAATCAATGTTCTGACGCTCTAATCTAGTTATGGCAAAAGACTCATATTTCTTGTTGAAGGTGTAGAGCACCAGGCGGCGCACGCCCTTCTTGTATTCATATATATGATTCATCAGAACCTTCAAATCTACTGGTGTTGCGATTTCCTGCTGCATACTATCCGAATTTATCTGGTTTTAATTCAAGAATCAGAGAATTCCATCATTCTCCAATTCTTGAAAAATATATTTTAGAAAAAATTATAACGCTGGCTTGATTGCCTCAAGCCATGCATCGATGCGCTCCTCTGTCTTGTCGTCCTCGTTCACCTCGTCGAGTGCGAGTCCCAGGAACTTGTCGCCATCAATTGCCTCACTGTCATCATAGGTGTATCCGTCTGTAGATACGCCAGGCAATACGGTAGCGCCAGCCTCAACTGCTGCATCATAGAGTTCCTTCATACCGCCGCAGAATGTATCAGGGTAAGACTCACTGTCGCCACAACCGAACAGGGCTACGGTCTTGCCAGCCAAGCCGGCACTCTTCAGCGTTTTCACGCCATCATACCAGTCATCCTGCATCTCGCCGGCACCCCATGTTGAAGTACCGAGAAGAAGATTCTCATGACTTGTGATAGTAGCATCATCGATGTTAGCTACATCTACAGCTTCCACGCCCAATTTAGAGGCGATGGTTTCGGCAATCGACTGGCATGAGCCAGTAGAAGAGCCATAAATTACGATTGTTGTTTTCATTTGTCTATCTTACTTTTAGTTACATTTATTTTCGGGTGCAAAGATACATCCTTTTTCCATCATCTGCAATACCTAAAAATGATGGTTTCGCAGAAATACCTAAATATGGGGATAGGAGAAAAGTTTTAGGACGGTTTATCCTAAAACTTTTCAAATTTCGGAAGTTTTAGGATGATTTATCCTAAAACTTTCTTAAATATTATACTTTTAGGATGATTTATCCTAAAAAAATAGTATCTTCGCAGCAAATATATAATCAAAGAACAATGAAATGAAATGATATGAAACGAATAGAAAGAACGGAATATCTCAATAAGCTGATTGCTTTCAAAGACAAGTCTCTTATCAAAGTGATAACCGGCATTCGCCGTTGCGGGAAATCCACCATTATGGAGATTTATCGTGACTGGCTTAAGAAGCAAGGTGTTCATGACGACCAAATCATCTATCTCAATTTCGAGGATTACGACTTCTATGAGCTTCGCAATCCACATAACTTATATGCTTATATCAAGCCATTGGTTCATCAAGACAAGATGACTTATATCTTCTTTGATGAGATACAACATGTGGAAGATTTCCCAGACATCATCAACAGCCTCAACCTGAAGCCAACAGTAGATCTCTATATTACGGGCTCGAATGCCTATATGCTGTCAAGCGAAATCGCCACATTACTCTCCGGAAGATATGTGGAAATCGCCATGCTTCCCCTTTCATTCAGAGAGTATGTAGAAGGCATCGGCGGAACCGACAATCTTCCCAAAGCCTATATAGACTACATCACAAGGAGCAGTTTTCCATATACCCTTGAACTGGATAGTCCCGCTGAAATCAGCGACTACCTGAATGGTGTATATAACACCATTGTAGTAAAGGACATCATGAGCAGGAAGAAATTACCCGATGTCATGATGCTGGAAAGCGTTATCCGTTTCACAGCAGACAATATCGGCAACATTCTATCCACCAAGCGCATAGCTGACATCATGACTGCCGATGGAAGAAAAATAGACCAGAAAACCGTGGAACGATATCTGACAGCACTCTGCGAAACCTTCTTCGTATATGAAACCAAAAGATACAACATCAAGGGTAAGCAACTGCTCAAGACATTGGGTAAATATTATCTTGTGGATATCGGTTTGAGAAGAATGCTCCTAGGTTCCCGCTCATTCGATGCCGGCCGCATCCTGGAGGACATCGTTTATCTGGAACTACTCCATCGCCAGCAGAAAGTATATATCGGAAAGATGGATAATCTGGAAGTAGATTTTGTAGCGATTGATGAAAACAATATCACGTATTATCAGGTAGCTGCTACCGTTAGAGATGAGGCTACCTTAAAACGTGAATTGGCATCTCTGCAGCAAATCAATGACCAATATCCTAAGTATATCCTTACACTTGATGAAGATCCTACTGCCGATTACAACGGTATCAAGAGAATCAATGCCCTAAGATGGCTGATGGGAGAAATAGGATA
>JAJWOH010000100.1:0-13364 GCA_021635485.1 Segatella copri
GGAATCATCTACGATTCGATGCGCCTTTATCCTAACTATATGGTGAACGATATTGACGTGGCGAATCTCTATCATGCAGAAAAGTCGCTCTTCGGCATTGCTGCTTCATCCAGCGCAGAACTGCAGGCTGTAGCCGACCATACCCAACTGATGATTCCGGGCGAATACTTCAAGGTTCACCATTGCGGTTTTGCCGATTTCTGGGCAGGCATCTTCTATCTCTGCTGGGTTCCGGTGCCTATCGCCTTTGCTCTTTATCTGTATCTTACGAAACAGCTTAAATGGTTCAGACGTTTCTCCTGGGCTTTCCTGCTGGTGAACATCATCGGCTTCATCGGCTATTACATCTATCCGGCTGCTCCGCCATGGTATGCGATGAACTATGGCTTCAAGGCTGTGCTCAATACACCGGGCAATGTGGCTGGTCTGGGCAGATGGGACGCAATGACCGGACTGCACGTATTCCACGGACTCTATGGCAAGAATGCCAATGTCTTTGCTGCCGTGCCTAGTCTGCATGCTGCCTATATGTTCCTCACCACGATTTATGCTGTGATGAGCCGCAAGCGCTGGTATACGGTGGTGCTCTTTGCCTGCATCTGTCTGGGAATCTGGTGGACGGCAGTTTATTCCGGTCATCATTATATCATCGATGTCATGTTGGGTATTCTTACTACGATAGTAGGCGTACTGCTAATGGAATCCAAGAGAATATGGGCAAGATTAAAGAAGAACTCGTAACCTTCGGCAAGGCGGAACTGACAGCCTCCTGTGCCTCAGTGGTAGACTTCGGACTGGCGTTCTTCCTCTCAGATATCATTGGCATTTATTACGGACTTGCCAATGCGCTGGGAGTGATAAGTGGCGGCGTTACCAACTGCATTCTGAATTACCGCTATGTGTTCGGCGATTCCAAGAGCAAGAAAAAGAGTGTAGCCTGGCGCTACTTTATCATCTGGGGCATCAGCTGGATGCTCAATTCGGGAGGCACTATCGCCCTGACCGAATTTCTGAATGCGCACGAGCATATTCAGCTGCATTACATGATTCCGAAGAGTATTGTGTCTCTGCTGGTGGCGATATTCGTAAACTATCCGGGACAGAAGAAATTTGTTTTTAAGCAGAAATAACCAATATCAGATGGGGGCAGTATTCAGTATTTGCCCTCATTTTTTTTATCCTGTCAGCTCATCTGTTGGCTTTAGGGCAAAAAAAAGAGTTTGGATTGTCTCCCGACATTCCAAACCCACGCTTGTTTCTAACTAACTTATTATCAACTATTCATTACTTTTCAGTTTGCAAAATTACGAGTTTTTTCCTTATAAAATAAACTTTTTCAAAAAAATATTAACGTAAACGTTTGCGTTTTCGAAAGAAATTGTTATCTTTGCAAAGAATTCACTAATTTTGCAGTCGGAAAGACAAAATATGCAGAATTTGTGGATACAAAAATGTATGTCAATAATAAGCGTAAACTAACAAATGAAACAACGAAGAACATCTTTGAAAGACCTCGCCGATCAACTTGGCGTCAGCATAGCAACTGTATCTAGAGCCCTGCGAAACAGCCATGAAGTGGGTGAGGAGATGACTCAAAAGGTGAAAAACCTTGCCAAGGAGCTCAATTATCGCCCGAATCCCTTTGCGCAAAGCCTTAGAAAAGAAGCACCTAGGGTGATTGGTGTGATTGTGCCAAACTTGGTGACCCATTATTATGCTGCCGTGCTGGATGGTATAGAAGATTATGCCGTTAGAAATGGCTACTCGGTGATTAGCGCCAACAGTCATGAGAATACAGAGCACGAGAAGAGAGCGGTAGAAAACTTCCTGAATATGCATGTAGAAGGCATCATCGCCTGCCTGGCACAGGATACGGTTGACTATTCTCACTTCGAGCAGTTGCATAAGATGGGAGTGCCGCTGGTGTTCTTTGCCCGTTGCTGTCTGGACGATAAGTTCTCCCAGGTAGTAGGCAATGGTGATGTTGCCGCCCAGGAGGCTACCCAGCACATGATAGACACCGGTTCGCGCCGCATCGCCTTTATCGGCGGTCCTAACCATCTTGATATGGTGCGCCGCAGAAAACACGGTTATCTGGAGGCTCTGAGAGAGAACCGCATCCCTATTGACCGCGACCTCGTAGTCTGCGACAGAATCGATTTCGATGTGGCGCGAAACGCTACCCTCCGTCTCCTCGAAAAGGAGGACAGACCTGACGCCATCCTCGCCTTTAACGATATTATCACTTATGCCGCCTTCGATGCTATCAAGGAAAAGGGGCTCCGCATACCTGAGGATGTTGCTATCATCGGTTTTACCGATGGTGATACTGCTGCCTTCGTTACGCCGAAACTCTCGGCTATCATGGACAAGGCGCACGAACAGGGAACCACAGCCTGCGATCTTCTGATGAGAAGTATTAATGGTGATGAGAAAATCTACAAGAAAGTGGTTCCGATGATTCTGAAAATACGTGAAAGCTCTGAGAAGAACGACGTGAAATAATTCCTATTTACTGAAAAAAAGATCTTTTTAGATAATACATAATAAACCTACAATTATGATGATTAAAAAACAAAACTACTTGAAACATGCCATCGTGCTGTTTCTGCTCTTGCTGCTCATGCAGCCGGGTAGGGCATGGGCTGCCTATGAAAACGTAGAATTCAGCAGCCTCACCAATCATGATGGACTTACGAACAGTCAGGTGGGTGCCATCCTCAAGGACACCAGAGGCTACATCTGGTTCGGTACCCAGTCGGGACTGTGCCGGTTTGACGGCTTCCGTATGAAAACTTTCTATTATAGCAACACTGATGATAAGTCGCTGCCGAATAACTCGGTAGATGAACTTCAGCAAGACTATGATGGAAATATCTGGGTCCACACCTCTGTGGGTTACAGCATCTACAAATACGATGAAGAGCAGTTTGACCGCAAACCGGAAGAATGGCTCAAAAGCATCCATGTGCAGGGTCCTCCTTTCAAGCTTTTGATAGATAAGGATAAGAACATGTGGATTGCTGTCTACGGCCAGGGACTCTACTATCATAATGCCAAAACCAGAAATACCTACCTTTTTAAATTTACCAAAAAGGCTCAGAAGGGCTGTCTGAAAGAGGGAAACATCAGTAAGATAACCGAGGTTGACGGCGATGCGCTCATTACCTATTCTGATGGTACGCTCTGCCGTGTCAACGGCGAGAAACAGCAGGCTCTCTGGTACAATTCCTTCCTTGCTACCCATAAAGCTGCCGGTGATAATGGTGCCTATACTTTCTATGATGGTATAGGTGGTTTCTGGGTTTCTGTAAGTAATGCCAATTACGTGTATCAGTCTAAGACCGGAAAATGGACCGATGCCCGCTCTTATCTTGAGAACATGGGCATTGCGGTTCCTTGCCCAACCCGCATCCTGATGCGCGATATTGCCCGCGATGAGGCTGGCAATCTCTGGGTGGCTTCCGACCATGACGGTCTCTTCTTTGTTGATTTCAAGCGCAAGATCTGCCGCCAATATGTTCATACCGAGGCAAAGGGAAGTATCGTTGACAATTCCCTGCAGAAGGTTTATGTGGACGATGAGGGGGCTATCTGGGTAGGTAGCTACAAGAACGGCGTGGCTTATTATTCGCCTGCTGCTCAGAAATTCACTACCATTCCGCTTGGTGATATCTGTACTATTACGCAGGATCTGAATGGTAATCTCTGGTGCGGAACCAATGATAGCGGTATTGTCTGCTACAGTCCGCTGACCGGACAGAGCTGGCGATTCGGACAGGCTGAAACCGGACTGGCTTCGGATATTATCGTCAGCAGCGTAACCATGAGTGACGGTACGATGTATTTCGGAACCTTCAATGGTGGACTTGCACAATATAAAAACGGCAGATGGAAGAGTTTCCAGGCTACTCCAGGCGGACTTGCCAATAACAGCGTCTGGTGTCTTGCCGAAGATTCGTATCATCGCCTGATTATCGGAACCTTGGGCTCTGGTTTCCAGATTTATAATCCTGAGAGCGGAAAGTTTACAACTTTCAACGCACAGAACTCAGGCATTTCCAGCGATTTTATCAACTCGATCTTCCTGCCGAATAAGGATGAAATCCTGATAGGTCATTCGCAGAACTATTCTATCTTTAATTTCGGAACCCGGAAGGTTACCAATGTGAATGGAACCAAGGATGGTCAGCCTTTCCCTAGTCCTTCCCTGAACTACATGATGAAGGATAGCCGCGGCATTCTGTGGATGGCTTCGCCGGCGGGAATCACCATGTATGATGAGGCTTCAGGACAGTTGGAGTCAATCAATGACCTCAATGGTACGCAGGGCACGGTAGGCTGCATGGTGCTCGAAGATAAGCAGCATAACATCTGGCTGGTTTCTGAATTTATCGTTACCCGTGTTACGCTGACCAAGAATAACCAGGGCAAATGGGACATCACGATGATCAGCTTCAATTCGCTCGATGGCTTGCAGAGCCGCCAGTTTAACCAGCGTTCTGCCTGTCTGATGAGAAATGGATCCATCGCCATCGGTGGACAGGATGGTATTAATATCATCAATCCTGCCAAGATCCGTCCTGCACAGAAAAGTGCTCATGTCCTGTTTAGCGGTTTCGTACTCTTCGACCATCCGCTCAAGGCAGGTGAGGAGTTTGAGGGAAGAGTGCCTCTGGAAAAATCGCTCGATACGAATCCTGAACTGGATCTCAGTTATAAGGATAAGGCGTTTACCATACAGCTGGCTTCCGACCAGGTAAGTATTCCGGCACGTTGCCGTTTCCTCTATCGCATGAAGGGACTTGATGACAAATGGATGCTGACACCAGAAGGACGTCCGGAGGCAACCTTTACCAATCTCTCTTCGGGCAGCTATGTCCTGGAGGCAAAGGTGGTGAATGCTGATGGTAGTGTGAGCGAAGAGGTGAGCACGCTGAAGATTCATATTCACCCGCCTTTCTATCTCTCTATCTGGGCGTTCATCGTATATATTATATTAATAGGTGTAGCTTTCTATCTCTACCGTAAACGTATGCTCGAAAAGCAGCGTGTTAAATTCGAACTCCAGAGCAAGGAAGACAGTATCAAGAAGACCAAGGAGTTGAACGAACTCAAACTCAACTTCTTCACCAATGTGAGCCACGAACTCCGTACACCGCTCACCTTGATTATCTCGCCGCTGGTAAATATGATTCGGGAAGAAAGAGAAGAGTCTAAACGCAGGAAGCTGGAGATGATTCATCGCAATGCTACCCGTTTGCTCAATCTGGTAAACCAGATTCTCGACTTCCGCAAGATAGACCAGAACAAGGAGAAACTTACGCTGTCGCATATCGACATCGTGAGCTTCGTTGATAATATCTGTACTTCGTTCCGTACTTTGGCAAACAGCAAGGTAACGCTTGCCTTCGATTCTACGGTGCCTAGTCTGCAGATGTCGTTCGATGCTGATAAGGTAGGAAAGATCGTGAACAACCTCTTGAGCAATGCTTATAAGTTTACGCCAGATGGAGGATTTATCACCGTTTCTCTGAGCATCGCGCTCCGTCAGCGTGTTGGTGACAAGGATTCGGATATGCTCCGCATCTCTGTATCTGATACAGGCAAGGGCATCAGCGATAAGGAGAAGGAACATGTGTTTGAGCGTTTCTATCAGGTCAATGGCACCGAAATGCAGCCTCAGGGTGGTAGCGGAATAGGCTTGAACCTGGTAAAGAAGTTTGCCGAACTTCATGGCGGTAAAGTAGATGTTACAGATAATCCAAGCGGAGGAACCATCTTTATGGTAGATCTTCCGATAGAGAGCAGTACCACCTCCAATTCTACGGCACATCTCGGTTCCTTGCGAGCAGCCCCTATCATAACCACGGTGCATCAGGCTACTGATGATGATCCGGATGCAGGTAAGAACGTTCTCTACGGAATGAGTAAACATGTGCATCAGCCAGGTGAATCGATGATCAAGAAACCGGTAGTGCTCCTCGTTGACGACAGCGACGACTTCCGTGAGTTTATGAACGAAGTATTGACAGACTATACGGTTGTTGAGGCTGTCAATGGTCAGGATGCCTGGAACAAGATTATCGACCGTCGTCCAGACATCATCCTGAGCGACGTGATGATGCCTGTGATGGATGGTAACGAACTCTGCCGGATGTGTAAGGACAATGACGAAACAACAGCCATACCTTTCATCATGCTCTCAGCCCGTATGGGAGATGAGCAGCGCAAGGAAAGTCTGAAGTGTGGTGCTGACGAGTATATTGCCAAACCATTCGATATTGATATGTTGAATCTCTGTATTCTGAACCTCTTGAAGAAACGCAAGAATGTGAATACAGAATATGTAATCACAGAGGCCGACCGCAAATTTATCGATGAGGTGAATGTTTATATCCGCGATCATATGAGCAACCCTGAAACATCGGTAGAATCGCTCAGTACTCATCTTAGCATTTCGCGCGTACAATTATATAAGCGCATGATTTCGCTGACGGGTATTACGCCTTCAGAGTATCTCAGAACCAAGCGTATCAAATTTGCAGAGCATCTGCTGCGCTCGGGCGACTTGAACATTAGTGAAATAGCCTATAAGGTGGGCTTCAATAATCCACGCTATTTCACCAAATACTTCCAAGACGCGTATGGCGTTACGCCGTCTCAATATCGTAAGAATCTATCAGAATCAGAGTAATTTACGCATCTGATTAACATTTTATACACATACATAAAACATTTGCGCACAAAGATACGGGAATTTTCTCGTATCTTTGCCGCAGATTTTTAAACTTTCCTTTAAACGTATAAAATGAGACTAACTAAAACATTATTGATTTCAGCAGTGCTGCTGATGAGTGCCACAGGCATGCAGGCAGCAGGTTTCAACCAGAATGGTAATTATCTCACTGTTCAGTTGAAGCAACACCAGAATTTTGGTCCTAGTCAGATTCGCCTCCAGGTGGTGAGCGATAAGATTATCCGTGTTCAGGCTACAGCCGAACAGAGTTTCCGTAACAAACAGAGTCTGATTATTGTGCCTCAAAACAGCAAGGCAAATTACAAGGTGGAAGAGCAGGGAGACAATCTCATCATTACCACTGCAGCTATGCGTGCTGTCATGAACGAGGCTACGGGTCAGATTACTTTCTATGACCTGAAAGACAATGTCCTTCTCAACGAGGTTGCACAGGGCGGAAAGACTTTCAAGCCGTTCACTGTGCCTGACCGTGAAATCGGTGTAGACATTGCCAAGGTTCCTGAAGCACAGAAGCACGGATGGTCATGGCGTGCGCTCTTCAACTCTCCTGATAACGAGGCGTTCTATGGTCTCGGTCAGCATCAGAGTGAGGAACTCAACATGAAGGGCAAGAACGAAGACCTCTTCCAGTATAATACCAAGGTGAGTGTGCCTTTCGTCATCTCTAATAAAAACTACGGCATCCTCTGGGATTCTTATTCTTATTGCCGTTGGGGTAATCCGGAAGATTATCTCCAGCTCAACCGTGCCTTCAAACTCTATGATAAAGATGGTAAGGAAGGTCAGTTGACAGGTACTTATGTGGACAAGAACGGGCAGAAGATTGTTCGAGGCGAAGATAGCATTTACTTTGAGTATGCAATGCCTGAGGCTTCTGAGATTTGCAACCAGACCGACAAGGGCGGTATTCAGAACCTGCCAAAGGGTTTTGCACTGAATGGTTCCAAGGTGGTTTACGAGGGTTATGTAGAGGCTCCAACCAACAGCTTCTATCAGTTTATCCTCTATTATGCCGGCTATATGAAGATTTATATCGATGGCAAACTGGTAGTTCCTGAGCGCTGGCGTACAGCCTGGAATCCGAACTCTTATAAGTTTGAAACTCCAATCAAGAAAGGCGTAAAGACTCCTATCCGCATCGAGTGGCAGCCAGATGGTGATGTTTCCTACTGCGGTCTTCGCGTAGCAGCTCCTCGTTCTGAGGCAGAGAAGAACCAGTTGAGCATCTGGAGTGAAATGTCTCCGGATATGGACTATTATTTCATCGCCGGTCAGAATCTCGACGAGGTGATTTCCGGTTACCGTACGCTTACAGGCAAGGCTTCGCTTTATCCTAAGTGGACCCTCGGTTTCTGGCAGAGCCGTGAGCGCTATCAGAGCAGTAAGGACATCGAGGACAACATGAAGAAGTTCCGCGACCTGCATATTCCTGTAGACAATATTGTTCAGGACTGGAACTACTGGAAACTGGATTCATGGGGAAGTCATGAGTTTGAGGCTGCCCGCTATCCAAACCCACAGGCGATGCTCGACAGCGTACATGCGATGAATGGCCGCTTCATGATTTCCGTATGGCCTAAGTTCTATGATACTGTCAAGAACTATAAGGAACTCGACAGCAAGGGTTGGATGTATCATCAGGCTATCAAGGATGATATTCACGACTGGCTCGGCTTCCGCGGTTCATTCTATGATGCCTATTCTGACGGTGCCCGCAAGATGTTCTGGCGCCAGATGGACGAGAATCTTTATACCAAGTATAAGTTCGGAGTCGATGCCTGGTGGATGGATGCATCAGAACCAAACGTTCGTGACTGTACTCCGATGTGGTACCGCAAGGCTCTTTCCGGTCCTACTGCCCTCGGTACATCAACCGAATATTTCAATGCTTACAGCATCGTGAATGCTGATGCTATCTATAACGGACAGCGCAGCGTGAACCCTAACCAGCGTGTCTTCCTCCTGACCCGTTCCGGTTTTGCCGGTGAGCAGCGCTACAGTACGGCTACCTGGTCTGGTGACATTGCTACCCGTTGGGAAGATATGCGTGCCCAGATGACAGCCGGTTTGAACTATTCTATGGCAGGTCTTCCTTTCTGGGGAATGGACCAGGGTGGTTTCTGTGTAGAGAACCGCTATGTGGCTGCCCAGCAGGAGTTCGATAAGACCGGTAAGGAAAATGCTGACTTGAAGGAATGGCGCGAGTTGCAGGCGCGTTGGAACCAGTTCGGTTGCTTCGTACCTCTTTATCGTACTCATGGTCAGTGGCCTACCCGTGAGGTCTGGAACATTGCTCCGGCAGATCATCCGGCTTACAAGACCATCGTGGCTTACGATAAACTCCGTTACCGCCTGATGCCTTACCTCTACAGTATGGCAGGTATGGTTCACTTCAAGGACTATACCATGATGCGTGGATTGGTAATGGACTTCAACGGCGATGACAATGTTTACGACATCAAGGACCAGTGGATGTTCGGTCCTGCTCTCATGGCTTGTCCTATAGGCGAGTATCAGAAGTACAGCCGCAATGTTTATCTTCCTAAGCAGAAGGGCTGGTATGATTTCTATACAGGTAAGCACTATGCCGGTGGACAGACAATCGTAGCCGATGCGCCTTTCGATAAGATTCCAGTCTTTGTTCCAGAGGGTTCTATTCTTCCTGTGGGTCCAGAGATGGAGTGGAGCGACCAGAAGAAGGCTGAGCTTATCGATCTCTATGTCTATGCTGGCAAGGACGGTTCTTATACACTCTATGAGGATGAGGGAACCAACTACAACTACGAGAAGGGTAAGTATGCTATGATCGACTTCAAGTATAATGATGCTCAGAAGACTGTTACTATTGCTGCCCGTAAGGGTGCTTTCGACGGTATGCTCCAGAAGCGTCGCTTCAATATCGTACTTGTTAGTGATAACAACCAGCAGGGCATCAGCCTCGCCAAGGCGCCTAAGGGCAAGATGGTGAAGTATGCTGGTAAGGCAGTTACTGTAAAACTGAAGTAATATGAAGAAAATATTTGCTTTAGCAATCTTTCTATTGGGCGCTCAGTCGTTGAGCGCCCGTGATCGCCAGTCTTTTGATAAAGGCTGGCTTTTCACTTTAGCAGATAGTGCCGGAATGTCAAAGTCTGATTATTCAGACCGGCATTGGCGAAGTTTGAATCTTCCTCACGATTGGGCGATAGAGGGCGATTTCTCTCCTTCGAATCCTTCGGGAGCCAGTGGTGGTGCACTGCCGGGCGGCGTCGGATGGTACCGTAAGCATTTCTCGGTGAATCCGAAGGAAAAGTATGACCGGTTTACCATCACCTTTGATGGAGTATATATGAATTCTACCGTGTATATCAATGGTCATAAACTCGGAACCCGTCCTTACGGATACAGTACATTCGAGTATGATCTTACACCTTATATTAATAAGAAGGGTGATAATGTCATTGCTGTGAAGGTAGACAACAGCGACCAGCCTAACAGCCGCTGGTATTCCGGTTGCGGTATTTACCGCCATGTCTGGCTCACCAAAACCATGAAATCTGCTTATATTCCCCAATGGGGACAATATGTAGCAACTTCTCCACAGGGTGATGTCAGGGTGAAGGTGGATTTCGCTGCTTCCGGTAATAAGATGAAACTCTCTGTCCGTAATACAATCTATGATGCTGCAGGAAAGATTGTAGCCAAGAGTCAGGGTGTTCAGGAACAGAAACTCAAGGTGAAGAATCCGCATCTCTGGGACATCGGAAAGGGATATCTCTATACTGTCAAGAGTGAGCTGATAGTAAATGGGAAGGTAGTGGATGTTGCTACGACAACTGCTGGTTTCCGCGATGTGAAGTTTGATGCAAAGAAGGGCTTCTTCCTGAATGGCAAGAATCTCAAGATAAATGGTGTCTGTGAGCATCATGATTTCGGTTGCCTGGGTGCTGCCGTTAATGAGGATGCGATGCACCGTAAGCTTACCATCCTTCGCGATATGGGCGTGAACGCTATCCGAAGCAGTCATAATCCTCCGGCACCAGAACTCCTGAACATGTGTGATTCGATGGGCATCCTCGTAATGGACGAGAGTTTCGACATGTGGCGCCGAAAGAAATCGAATGGCGATTATGCCCGTTTCTTCGATGAATGGCATAAGAAAGATCTGTCTGATCTCATCAAGCGCGACCGTAATCATCCAAGTATCATCATGTGGAGTATCGGTAATGAAGTTCTCGAACAATGGTCGGATGCGGCTGCTGATACGCTCAGTCTGGAGCAGGCTAACCTGATTCTGAATGCCGGTCATGATGCTTCAACTTTGGCACATAGTGATGAACTGAGTGTCAATTCGCTTCTTACCCAGCATCTTGCAAAAATCGTGAAAGAGTATGATCCTTGGGGCACACGCCCTGTTACTGCTGGCTGTAATGAGCCTGATCCGAAGAATCACCTCTTTAAGAGTGGGGCTATTGATGTTATAGGTTTCAATTATCACCATCAGTGGGTGAAGGATGTGCCGAAGAATTTCCCTGGCAAGCCTTTCATTCTGTCGGAGAGTGTTTCTGCCTTGCAGACTCGTGGCTACTATATGATGCCTAGCGACAGCATTTATACTGCGCCAAAGGAATGGTGGTTGCCTTATACCGATCCATCGTTTATGTGTTCGGCTTATGATAATTTCCATGCCTCATGGAGTAGTACCCACGAAGAAACCTGGGATGTGGTGAAGCACAACGACTTTGTGGGCGGACAGTTTATCTGGACCGGTTTCGATTATATCGGTGAACCTACTCCTTATGCTTATCCTGCCCGTAGCAGTTATTTTGGCATTATCGATTTGGCGGGTCTTCCAAAAGACAGCTATTATATGTATCAGAGTGAGTGGACTCAGAAAGATGTGCTTCATCTCTTCCCTCATTGGAACTGGCTGCCGGGACAGACCATCGACATGTGGTGTTATTATAATCATGCCGATGAGGTAGAACTCTTTATCAATGGCAAGAGTCAGGGCATCCGTAAGAAGACAGTCTATGGTGCAAAGAACGAAGGCGATGCTTTCAGAAAGAGTACTGAATATCATGTGATGTGGCGCGTAAACTTTGAACCGGGAGAAGTAAAGGTTGTAGCCAGAAAAAATGGTGAAGTTCTTAGAGAGCAGGTCATAAAGACTGCAGGAGCTCCTCATCATCTTGTGTTGAAGAAGACTTATCAGGGGCATCAGGCTTATGGCTCTTCGTATCCGACCACCTTTGTAGAGGTGAATGTAGTAGATAAAGACGGCAATCTCTGTCCGAACGCAGATAACCAGATCTTCTTCTCTGTTTCTGGAGTACAGGAGGCAAGTGGTAATGGTTTCCTGAAAACGCCAAAGATTCTGGGAACAGATAATGGATGTCAGACTTCTTTGGAGCGTTTCACCGATTCACATCGCAAGGCATTCTTCGGAAAATGTGTCGTTGTGATAAAAGGTAAGGGAACGCTCAAGGCACAGGCAGTAGACTTAAAGGATGCTTCTGTAGCTTTGTGATTATAGTAATATTCTGAAAATCAAAACATTAAGGATTTATATTGCGAAGAAGAATACACTCTTTCGGTGTATTCCTTTTTCGCTCTTAAAAACGAAAAAGGTTTTGAAGCATTGGGACCCAAGGGATTTGGGTATCTCTATTATGCTAGTAATAGAAATTTAGCTTCAAAACCTGCGGCAAAGATACATCTTTTTTTCGAATAAAAAAACTTTTTCGAATAAAAAATATAAAAAACTTGCTCTTATCAAAAAATATACGTAACTTTGTAAACGATAAGGCATCAAACCCAATCTGCAATCATGAAAAAAGTAATCTTTGTAGAATTTCCTCACGATGCTGGAGCATGAAAGAAATAACAATAATAAAACAATAAACAAAAAATAGTATAATGAAAATTCAAATAGAACAGGCTACGCCAGACAAGGCTTCGCATATTGCATCGCTTATCATGGAGGCGATGAATGCGCAGTGTTGCCAAAATTTTGCTGGTCCTCAGCATACATTGGTTGATTTTCACCGTATGATGACTAAACTTGTAGAGATGGAGGACAGTCAGTATAGTTATAAGAATACATTGGTTGCTATGTCTACTGATGGCATTCTTGTTGGCATCTTGGTTGCATACGATGGTGCTGACGTCAAAAGATTACGTAAGCGCTTTATTGAGGCTGCGATCGTGGCTTTTGGAATAGACTATTCGGCTATGGAGCTTGAAACTGAGGAAGGTGAGTTCTATTTGGATAGTTTGGCAGTTTCTAACCAATACCGTGGAAAAGGTATTGCATCTAAACTGTTGGATGCTGCTATCTCTCGCGCAAGAGAATTAGGATTTCCTGCTGTAGGTTTGCTTTGTGATAAAGGCAATCCGAAAGCGGAGCGTCTCTATACGAAGGTTGGTTTCCAATATGTCAATGATACCACTTGGGGTGGTCATGCAATGAAACATCTTCAGTATAAATTGTAATCTGATAGGGCAAACTGTGCAAACGTTTGCCCAATAAAAAGTATAGAAATCAACAGAAAATATGCTGTTTATTGCGCAAACTGTAGTATCTTTGCACCATAAGTTCATAACGAATAGGTTTTTTGGTTTT
>JAJWOH010000246.1:0-2420 GCA_021635485.1 Segatella copri
AAGAAGTAAGCATTTGCTTCATCAAATAAACTAAATATCAATAGGCGGCTCTCAATTCCGGGAGCCGCCTATTTTTCTTTCTCTCCTCCCCCTTTTCAAATATTTTTTCCCTAAAACCTTGGAAGTTACGAGGAAAAGTCGTATCTTTGCAGAAGAAAAGCTGCACTCGGCAAATTAAAAGCAAGCTTTCTTTGCGCTCGTTTGCATTTTCTTTGCAGATTGGAACAAACAATCTTCTATATGAAACAAGAAATTGAACAAAAAGAATTAGGCATGGGAAACTTCCAAGGTTATCCTTCTTTGTTGAGACAAATCAAGCATCGTGTTTCTTTTGCCCAACAAAAAGCCATGTACGCAGCAAACGAGGAGTTGCTCCGTATGAATTGGGACATCGGTGAAATGCTTACCAAAAGCCAAGAGACTGATGGTTGGGGTAAGAAGACTCTACAGCGCCTAGCTGTAGATCTTAAGAATGAGTATCCTGAAAGAAAAGGATTCTCCGTAAGAAACATGCAGTGCATGATGCAGTTCTATAATGAGTACAACAAGGAGTTGACCATGGCTAAAGTTAGAAATATCCCAATTACGCAATCAATGATTGCGCAATTGAAAAATAATGTAATAACATTCAATGGGCGGCTCTCAATTCCGGGAGCCGCCTATTTTCTTTTTCTCCTCCCCCTTTTCAAGTATTTTTCCCCTAAAACCTTGGAAGTTACGAGGAAAAGTCGTATCTTTGCACCGAATAAGTACAACATTTATATTTTTATGATTATGAGAACAGGCGACAAAGTATTAATATCTCCAGACTTGACACATGCCAAAGACTGGACACAGGGCGAAGTGATTGAAGTTGAGAACAATCCTTTCGTAGGAATTGTCATCTCCGCAAAAACCGCAGATGGGAACATATTCTTTGGATATAAGGACTTATTTGAGCCAGCAAAGGAGGCAGTATGTACGCACTAGCATTTGATATGGTAATTTCTGATTTACAGAAATACTATGGCGAACCTTACAACAAGGCTTACTACGAAATAAAAGAGCTTCTAAAGAAGAATGGTTTCGAGTGGGTGCAAGGCAGTACATACATGACGATGAATGATGATTTGACTGCACTTGTAAAAACAGTTATGGAGCTTTCTAAAATAGAGTGGTTTAAGAAATCAGTCAGAGATCTAAGAGGATTCAAAGTTGAAAGTTGGTCGAACTTTACTGATTTGGTTAAAAACTCATAGAATAGGCGACTCTCCTCCAATCCGGGAGTCGCCTATTTTCTTTTTCTCCTCCCCCTTTTCAAGTATTTTTTCCCTAAAACCTTGGAAGTTACGAGGAAAAGTCGTAACTTTGCATAAGAAAAGCTGCACTCGACAAATTGAAAGCAAGCTTTCTTTGCGCTCGTTTGCATTTTCTTTGCAGAAGAAAAGCTGCACTCGGCAAATTGAAAGCAAGCTTTCTTTGCGCTCGTTTGCATTTTCTTTGTCCCAAAATCCGTATGCCTTCTGTTAGAAGACCAAATTAAGACATTACTCTATGGATAGTTTGATACAATATAACAATGCTGTCAACGCTATAAAGACAACCATACTTCAAGGACAATATGAAGCAGCCAAAGGTGTGAACCGCATACAACTTGCTTTATATTTTGCCATCGGAAAATATCTTTCACAACATACCCGCAAAGGAGTATGGGGCGAGGGCGCATTAGCATCCATCAGCGAACAACTTCGCAAGGAACTACCAGGTCTTCGAGGATTCTCGGAAACTCAAATGAAGGATATGAGACGTTTTTATGAAGCATGGAATATGCTTGACAGCAATTCGGCGGTTGCAACCGCCGAATTTATATCTTGCAATTCGGCGGTTGCAACCGCCGAATTGCAAGATATTGAAAATCAGATAGATATATTCCACACTTTATCTATTACTAATATTCCGAATTTTCCTGTTGAGGACTTCTTTAAAGTACCATTCACACACCACTCTGCCATCATCAGTGGAACAAAAGAAACATATGCACGCTATTATTATATCCACCGCACTGTAGAGGAACATCTTGCCGTAAAGAAGCTCCGCCAACTTATAAAGGAGGATGCTTACCATAGCCAAGGACGCATGCCTAACAATTTTACCAGGACCATCAACAATCCTAGGGAAGCTCGACGTGCTGTAGAAATGTTCAAGGATGAATATCTACTTGACTTTATCAATGTAGAAGAGATTGGGGAACGCGAAAAAATAGATGTCGACGAACGAGTTGTAGAACAAAGCATCGTTCAGAACATCAAGAATTTCATCATGACCTTTGGCAGAGACTTTGCTTTCATCGGCAACCAATACCATTTGGAAATCTATGGTGTTGAACAATTCCCAGACCTGCTGTTTTTCAATCGAGAATTGAACGCCATGGTTTGCATAGA
>JAJWOH010000247.1:0-2415 GCA_021635485.1 Segatella copri
TTTCGGTTTCGCCATTCTGCTCGATAGCCACCATCTGCAGGTCCCATTTCTTATCAAAAGGTCCCGAGATAGCCCAATCGTGCGGAACAGCTACCTGCTGCCACGACTTACCATCGCGGGAGAAATCCCACGATGGCAGGTTGATAACCTTTCTGCTCTGCGCCTGGCACAGTGTGGTGAGTGCCAGGGCAAGAGTCATAAAAGTAATGCTTCTCTTGATCATATCTCTTCGTTAAAATTCTTATTTTATAGTATTTTGCAAGTTTTTGCCCCACACGCCCTGAAAGGGCAAAAGCTCCTAGCCCAGGGCATCGCCCTGGGTTATTACGGACGCAAACCTATCGCCCTGTAAGGGCAAAAGCTTTAAAATACCGGGCAATATACAAAGCTTTTGCCCTTACAGGGCGCCTTGCTGATTGCTATTATACCCAGGGCGATGCCCTGGGCTAGGAGCTTCTGCCCTTTCAGGGCGTGCTGCTTCTAGGAGCTTTTGGGCCTTCAGCCCGTACTTAAACCACCTGCGAAACTTGTGTTATTTGTATGCATCGAATACAGCTGTTGGTTTTCCGCTGTTGTCGAAGGCGCCCTTGGTATAGGCAGCCCAACCCAAAGTGGTATAGTTGGCTGGTTTCCAGTTGTTGTAAACTTCTGGCTCCCAATAGAAGATGCCTTCGCAGGTAGAAATAGCCTTGCAACCATCCACCATCTTCTTCATCAATGGCGCAGCCTGGTCAGAGCCCCACCACATACCGATTTCTGAAATGATGACATTGCAGTTGTACTGTTCTGATAAAGTCTTAATATTATTCAGACAATTGGTGGTTAAATCCTGCCAATTGTTATCTTCAGGATAAAGTGACATACCGATGACATCCCATTTTCCACCCTTCTTCTTCAATTCACCAAAGAGCCAGGTATAACGGCCGAGGTTATGACCCTCATCCACGTGCACGATGACTTTAGCTTGTGGATAAACCGCCTTAACAGCATCATATCCGGCGTTGATATAAGCTGCAAAGTTGGCTGCGTTCTTAGATACCTGACCGGTTACAGCCTCATCGCTATTGAAGAGCATTCCGTCGCGGGTTTCATTACCCACCTGCACCCACTCTACATTGGTTACACCTCTATCCTTCAAGGCTGTCAACACATCCTTGGTATGATCAGCCACAGCCTGTTTCATCTGTTCGACAGTATAGCCCTGCCATGCAGCAGGAACTTTCTGGTTGCCCGGGTCAGCCCAGGTATCAGAATAGTGGAAGTCAATCATCAGACGGAAGCCGAGCTGCTGAGCACGCCAAGCCTTGGCGATGACATCATCCTTGCCACACCAGCCACCTTCCGGATTTACCCAGACACGCAGACGGATGGAATTGGTTCCCTCTTCGCGAAGGAGCTTCATGCATTCTGTAGCCTTGCCATTCTGATTATAGAATTTCACACCATCCTTCTCCATCTCTGTGAGCCAACTTACATCGGCACCCTTGGCGAAACCACTCATATCGTATGTCTTCTCCTTTTCGGAAGTGGTATTATCATCATTGCTGCAACTCGTGCCCGTAATAGAGAACAGGAGTGCTGTAGCCAGCAATATGGCTTTTCCAAAAATATTCTTCATTATTTTACTCTTAGGTTGCGTTTACGTTTAAATGAGTTTGCGTTTAAAATTGTTTTCAGTTGCAAAAGTAGGAAAAAAAGAAGAAAACAGCAGATAGATTTAAGACAAAAATAATGAAAAAACGGACAAAAGCAAATCTTTATCTAGCTTTTGTCCGTTTTTTCTTTAAAGAGGCAGGAATCTTTAAATCAGTTCTATACCTTTACTCTGTTATAGGTACAAGTTTAATACCGAAGAGGTTGCATGTATCCTGCTTTGTAATAGTATGAGAACCTGCATCCAATGTTACAGTCATTGTCTTAGCTGTTGAATCAATAACTGCATTTACTTCAGCAGGCTTCTTTCCATCAATTTTGGCGTTCGTCTTGCTATCTGCAGAACTGAAATAAAGGGTCATTGTGACTTTCTTATCAACAGTTACTGAGATATTAGTTGCAGACTCCATCTTTACACAAGTAGAATATGAAGTGCCGTCAATAGTAGCAGTTCCCTTATTTGTAGCATAGTTACCTGAAACTGTTACTATGCTACTTGAAGGCTTAGAATCTGTGAATGTTACCAAAACAGTACCCTCGATAGGAGTTACAGTACTGCCACCTTCTGTTGTACCACCAGTAGAGCCACCAGTACTACCACCTTCGCCAGAACCACCAGTGCTGCCACCTTCAGCAGAACCACCTTCGCCAGCAGCATTGCTCTCACCGAATACCTTAACAACACCAGAAGTATAAGCGTCAAGAATGCTTGCCAAAGCAGGCCATGGCTGCTGATGACCATTTGTTACGACTGTTTCATCA
>JAJWOH010000248.1:0-2400 GCA_021635485.1 Segatella copri
TGTCGTCAGCTCGTGTCGTGAGATGTTGGGTTAAGTCCCGCAACGAGCGCAACCCCTATCATTAGTTGCTACGCAAGAGCACTCTAATGAGACTGCCGTTGACAAAACGGAGGAAGGTGGGGATGACGTCAAATCATCATGCCCCTTATGACCCGGGCTACACACGTACTACAATGGCGTAACAGAGGGAAGCAACATCGCGAGGTGAAGCAAATCTCTAAAAAACGTCCCAGTTCAGATTGCAGGCTGCAACTCGCCTGCATGAAGACGGAATTGCTAGTAATCGCAGATCAGCATGCTGCGGTGAATACGTTCCCGGGCCTTGTACACACCGCCCGTCACACCATGGGAGTCGGTAACACCCGAAGTCGCTTGTCTAACCGAAAGGAGGACGGCGCCGAAGGTGGGATTGATGACTGGGGTGAAGTCGTAACAAGGTAGCCGTATCGGAAGGTGCGGCTGGATCACCTCCTTTCTAAGGAGAAATGCTTTTCAAAGAAAAGCACATCTTCAGTCAGCAAGGGAAGAAAAGTGGTATCATTGTTCAATTTTGAAGATTCCGAAAGGGATCTTGAAAAATGAGGAAAAAGACCTGTAAAAAGGCTTCAACCTGCGGGGGTGTAGCTCAGCTGGGAGAGCACCTGCTTTGCAAGCAGGGGGTCAGGAGTTCGATCCTCCTCATCTCCACCAAAGGGTGAAAAGGAACGAACAGAATCATTATGGGCGCATAGCTCAGGTGGTTAGAGCGCACGCCTGATAAGCGTGAGGTCGATGGTTCGAGTCCATTTGTGCCCACCAGTAAATCTGAAAGGGTTTACATTATCGAATCTTGAAAATTGAATAAAGTGAAAGTAAATGCAATGAGGAAAAATAAATTTTAGTTTCAAATAGACTTTAGCGATAAAGTTGCGAAACTACAATTTCAATAAAAAACTTCAAGCGATGAGAAGCATAATTCAGACCATGAACGAATGAAAGTTCGAAAAGGTCAAGCTAATAAGAGCGCAGGGAGGATGCCTTGGCATTGGGAGCCGACGAAGGACGTGGTAAGCTGCGAAAAGCTGCGGGGAATTGCAAGCAAGTATTGATCCGCAGATGTCCGAATGGAGCAATCCGTTAAGAGTAATATCTTAACATCATATACTGAATCAATAGGTATATGAGGGGAACCGCCTGAACTGAAACATCTAAGTAGGGCGAGGAAAAGAAATCAACCGAGATTCCGAAAGTAGTGGCGAGCGAAATCGGAAGAGGCTAAACCGAACTCAGAAATGAGATCGGGGTTTAGGACTGCATTTAGTATTGAAATGAGCGAGCAGAATGCTTTGGGAAAAGCAGCCGAAGAACGTGAGAGCCGTGTAAGCGAAGTGAGTTTCAGCGAGCAGTATCCAAAGTACCGCGGGGCACGTGAAATCCCGTGGGAAGATGGGGGGACCACCCTCCAAGCCTAAATACTACCCAATGACCGATAGCGAATAGTACTGTGAAGGAAAGGTGAAAAGCACCCCGGGAGGGGAGTGAAAAAGAACCTGAAACCCTGTGCTTACAAGCACTGAGAGCTCGTCAAAGAGTGATCAGGTACCTATTGTAGAATGGTCCGGCGAGTTATGATATGCAGCAAGGTTAAGTACTTAAGGTACGGAGCCGCAGCGAGAGCGAGTCTGAATAGGGCGTAAAGTTGTATGTCATAGACCCGAAACCGAGTGACCTAGCCATGTCCAGGCTGAAGTGGAGGTAAAACTCCATGGAGGGCCGAACCGACCTCCGTTGAAAAGGCGGCGGATGAGGTGTGGCTAGCGGAGAAATTCCAATCGAACTCGGATATAGCTGGTTCTCTCCGAAATAGCTTTAGGGCTAGCGTTGCAACAGATTACCGGAGGTAAAGCACTGAATAGGCTAGGGGGCGAGAGCTTACTGAACCTTATCAAACTAAGAATGCCGGATAATTGATTTGCAGCAGTCAGACAGTGTGAGATAAGTTTCATTGTCAAAAGGGAAACAGCCCAGACCCACAGCTAAGGTCCCAAAGTACATTTGAGTGGAAAAGGATGTGGGGTTGCATAGACAACCGGGATGTTGGCTTAGAAGCAGCCATACATTAAAAGAGTGCGTAATAGCTCACCGGTCGAGTGACCCTGCGCCGAAAATTCAACGGGGCTAAAATGTACACCGAAGCTTGGGATTGCAGTTACTGAACAAAGCAGATTGATGAAAAGGTTGAATCTGGCCGAAGGCAAAATTCAACTAAAAAGCTAAAAGTCAGTAAGCTTTGTTCAGTAACTGCAGTGGTAGGAGAGCGTCGAATACGGGGTGAAGTCAGAGCGGAAGCGCTGGTGGACTGTATTCGAGTGAGAATGCCGGAATGAGTAGCGAGAATTATGTGAGAATCATAATGGCCGA
>JAJWOH010000249.1:0-2395 GCA_021635485.1 Segatella copri
TACAACAAGAGCACCTTCTGCCGCCGTCTCATTCCTACCGAATTATCGTGGGGCTTCACCGACAACATGATTCTGTCAGAAAAGCGTCAGGTACTGCAGGCAATGTCACAATTTCTGCTTATCAATCTCGATGAGTTCAACCAGATTTCGCCACAGGTTCAGCAGGGTTTTCTGAAGAATCTGCTGCAGTTGCCTACGGTGAAAATCAAGCCTCCATACGGCAGTCATGTCGAGGAGTTTCCCCGTCTCGCCTCCTTCATCGCCACGAGCAACATGACCGACATCCTCGCCGACCCATCCGGCAACCGCCGATTCCTGGGTGTAGAGCTGACGGGTCCGATAGATGTGAGTGGCAGACTGAACTATGAGCAGCTTTATGCGCAGGCGATGCAAGCCCTGGAGCATGGTGAAAAATCCTATTTCGATGCCAAGGAAACCGCCATCATCATGCAGAGCAACAAGCAGTTTGAGCAGATTTCGCCTATCAAGCAATGTTTTTTGGAGGTTTTCGAGCCGACAAACAACCTGAAAGAGGGAGAATATCTCACAACAGCCGCCATTTTCGACATTTTAAAGCAGAAATTCGGCTCTTCCCTCCAGGTTTCGAGCATACAGAAATTGGGCAGAGAGCTCCAGAATATCGAAGGATTGCAGAGCAAGAAAACGAGGTTCGGCACTGAGTATCTGGTAGTTAGAAAATAGACCACTCCCTTTTTATCTCATTTTCTCATAAAAAAGGCGTGGTAACGCGTGGTATTAAGTGGTAATAGAAAAACCGCTTATTACCACGCGTTATTCACTTATAATCAACCAGTTACACAAAGCGTGGTAAATGTGGTAATAAAAACAGCAAAACATTTCCGTACAAGAATCATACTTCATCACCACTATTGTTCCCCATTCTATCTTCTCTTTCTCTTTGCAATCTTACCCAAAGCATTGATAGAATCCAGATAATCTTCCTCCACTTGGGTCAAGGTTTTAACCTGATACTTTCTATATTCTGCCAAAGCCTTATCCATAGCCTCCTGATGGCTGATGCTACCAGAACCTTTCAGCAATGGACGTCCTGTAGATTGCAGGATGGTATCGAGCTGTTTCACGTAGTCCATCATATAGACAGGACGATGTTCCAGAGCCATGATTTCTGCAAAATCGAAATATCCGGAAACAAGATTGTTGAGAATCTTCAGTTCGTTTTCATCCAGATAATTTTTGGCTATCTTTATATCCTTGATGGCAGGTAATTCCCCTTCAAAAGTTTTCAAACCCATAAATGGCTGTTCGGCATCAGCTCGTTCATAGATGACCTCAGCAGCAGTATGTCCATGGGCGGCATAATGCAATTTGTTCTGCACTATCTTGAAGAATAGCTTCGAGGCATCAGTCCGTGGATCATAGTCAACACTTGTAGCATAGATATCGAGAACCTGACGATAAAGTACTTTCTCTGAAGAGCGAATATCACGAATGCGGTCTAGCAGTTCTTTCCAGTAACTGCCGCCACCCATATTCTTGAGTCGCTCATCATCCATTGTAAATCCCTTCACAATATATTCATGGAGTCGTTCTGTAGCCCACTGGCGGAAGCGTGTACCTTGAATAGATTTTACACGATATCCCACAGAGATAATAACATCAAGATTGTAGTATTTTACCTCTTTACTCTGCGTTTTTCCCTCTAAAGCACCATGTTGAGTGGTTGTTCGGAATTTCCGAACAACCACTTTTTCGTCCAATTCTCCTTCTTTGAAAATATTGGAAATATGTTCACTAATAGTTGCTTTACTTTTATTAAACAAAGCACCTATTTGCTCTTGATTCAACCACACGGTTTTATTCTCCAATCTCACGTCAAGTCTTACACCTTCATCAGATTGGTAAATAATCATTTCGCCCAAATCCGTCTGCACTTCATCCTCCCATTTATATCCACAATCCATGCAGAGATGAATCATCCCTTCGGATTGCACATTCTGCGAGTTGCATTTCGGGCAAGTTATCTTATTATTATTTGCTTCCATCACTTTCTTGATTTTTATTCATGCCGATGCCGAGCTGAATTATCTATGAGAACACAGTAAAGGCGAGACGGTCAAACTCCGGATCACTTTTCAGTAACAGTTCTCTATCTTCCATTCTTTACAAAACATTGTATTTGGGTACAAATTTATAGATTTTCTCTGATATTCCACTCTATTTCGGAGTTAAATAAAGAAAAATAGCCCGATTTCGCTAAAAACTTTACTGATGATGGAAAAAGAATTGGGAAAAGTAGGAGTAAACTTCTTTTTGCTTTACCAATTGCATGTATTGACAAATGTGCCGAAATCATGAACTTCATTATGCGAGTTCATCCACTTCATTTCACGAGTTCATGTACTTCATTTCACGA
>JAJWOH010000250.1:0-2394 GCA_021635485.1 Segatella copri
CAAACTGCCCACCTGACAATGTCCCCCGACCGGATTCACGGCCGCAGGTTAGAATTCCAGAAACCTAAGGGCGGTATCCCAACATCGACTCCACACAAGCTGACGCTCATGTTTCCCAGTCTCCCGCCTATCCTGTACATAGATTTCCGAAACCCAATATCAGGCTACAGTAAAGCTCCATGGGGTCTTTCCGTCTTGCCGCAGGTAACCGGCATCTTCACCGGTACTACAATTTCGCCGGGTGGGTAGTTGAGACAGTGCCCAGATCGTTACACCATTCGTGCGGGTCGGAACTTACCCGACAAGGAATTTCGCTACCTTAGGACCGTTATAGTTACGGCCGCCGTTTACCGGGGCTTCAATTCGGAGCTCTCACTCCTCCTCTTAACCTTCCGGCACCGGGCAGGTGTCAGCCCCTATACTTCATCTTTCGATTTGGCAGAGACCTGTGTTTTTGCTAAACAGTCGCCTGGGCCTATTCTCTGCGGCTCTTTCGAGCACTCCTTATTCCGAAGTTACGGAGTCAATTTGCCGAGTTCCTTAACTACCCTTCTCCCGCTGGCCTTAGAATTCTCTTCCTGTCCACCTGTGTCGGTTTGCGGTACGGGCATCTGCTTCTATACGCAAAGCTTTTCTCGCCTTCAGCCAAGTGTGCTTCCCTACTCTAATTTCGGTCCCTTACGCCCGGGTCAACCAACGCCCGGGTCACACCCTTTTGAAGTGTCCCTTTGCTTAAATTACAGATGGTTACGGAATATCAACCGTATGTGCATCGGCTACGCCTTTCGGCCTGACCTTAGCTCCCGACTTACTTGGAGCGGACGAACCTTCCTCCAAAAACCTTAGACTTTCGGCCATTAAGATTCTCACTTAATTCTCGCTACTTATTCCGGCATTCTCACTTCTGTACAGTCCACCGCCGCTTTCGCTACGACTTCACCCCATACAGAACGCTCTCCTACCATACATTAGATGTATCCCAAGCTTCGGTGTATAGTTTAGCCCCGTTAAATTTTCGGCGCAGAGTCACTCGACCAGTGAGCTATTACGCACTCTTTTAATGAGTGGCTGCTTCTAAGCCAACATCCTGGTTGTCTGTGCAATTCCACATCCTTTTCCACTTAACTATACTTGGGGACCTTAGCTGTGGGTCTGGGCTGTTTCCCTTTTGACAATGAAACTTATCTCCCACTGTCTGACTCCTGAAAAACGATTATCCGGCATTCTTAGTTTGATAAGGTTCAGTAACCTCTCGGCCCCTAGCCAATTCAGTGCTTTACCTCCGGTAATCTATTTCAAGGCTAGCCCTAAAGCTATTTCGGAGAGAACCAGCTATCTCCGGGTTCGATTGGAATTTCTCCGCTACCCACAGTTCATCCGCCGCCTTTTCAACGGAGGTCGGTTCGGTCCTCCATGGAATTTTACTTCCACTTCAACCTGACCATGGGTAGGTCACCCGGTTTCGGGCCCATTATATGCAACTTAACGCCCTTTTCAAACTCGCTTTCGCTTCGGCTCCAGACCTTAAGTCCTTAACCTTGCTGCATACAATCGCTCGCCGGACCGTTCTACAAAAAGTACCCTATCACACATTGACGTGCTCTAGGTGCTTGTAGGCACAGGGTTTCAGGTTCTTTTTCACTCCCCTCCCGGGGTGCTTTTCACCTTTCCTTCACAGTACTATACGCTATCGGTCACTGGGTAGTATTTAGGCTTGGAGGATGGTCCCCCCATATTCCCACCGGGTTTCACGTGTCCGGCGGTACTCTGGATACAGATGGCTGTTCAGGCTTTTCGTGTACAGGACTCTCACCTTCTTCGGTTGGACTTCCCATTCCATTCCACTAAACCTTTACAATACCGTATTCTGTCCGAACCCCGAAAGTATTACTACTCTCGGTTTGGCCTCTTCCGCGTTCGCTCGCCACTACTTACGGAATCTCAGTTGATTTCTCTTCCTCGCCCTACTTAGATGTTTCAGTTCAGGCGGTTCCCCTCATATACCTATGTATTCAGTATATGATGACAAGACTTTCCTCTTGCCGGATTGCTCCATTCGGAAATCTGCGGATCAAAGCCTACTTACGGCTCCCCGCAGCTTATCGCAGTTAGTCACGTCCTTCTTCGGCTCTCGGTGCCAAGGCATTCCCCTTGTGCTCTTTGTAGCTTGACCATTATGAGATATCTTTGGTTCTTCTTTTTCTTGTAATGTTAATTACTCTTTTCGCAGTTTAATAAGCCATTAGTTTTAACTAATCTTATTACCCTTAAGCTTAATTGTAGTATTTTTTACCTATGGTTTACGCATTCAAATTATCATTTGAGTTTGTTTACCTGTATAACTAATACTTTTCTCGCTTTATCTGCTTCTTTATTCAGTTTTCAAGGTGCTTT
>JAJWOH010000101.1:0-13097 GCA_021635485.1 Segatella copri
CAATCACTACATATTGCAATTATTGGTGGGGGTGCCGCAGGATTCTTTGCGGCGAAGTGCTCGACATCGATGCCATCACCGGCGGCTTCAATCTGCAGGCCGCCTGGACCACAGGGTATGAGGTGGGACAACATATCGGAGAATAGCCTATTCCTCCTTCGAAACAAAGTCCTTCACGATGCGGGTGTATTCCTCGTGATGGTCGCGATATGCCATGGCATGAACGGAGCCTTTGGCGATGAAGATAGCTTTTCTGCCTTTCGTCTTTGCCTCGTAAAGGGGATGCAGCATGGCGTAGGGCACGAAGGCATCCTTATCGCCATGGATAAAGAGCATCGGTTTGGTGCTCTTGCGAACCTGCTCTATCTGCTGAGCCTCGGCAAACGACCAGCCGTAGCGATACTGGCAAAGAGCAGAAGTAGTATTCATCAGCGGGAAGGCAGGCAAGCCAAACTGCTCTTTGAGCTGAGCGGAAAACTCATCCCACACGCTGGTATAGCCACAGTCCTCCACAAAGCACTTCACGTAATCGGGAGTCTTCTCTCCCGATACAGCCATCGTGGTTGCCGCACCCATCGAAATGCCGTGAATCACCTGACGGGTATTTTTCACTCTTCGTTCTTCACTCTTCACTTTAAAAATCTCATTGGCGATTTCCGACCATCTGATGACATCCCATCTATCCTTCCATCCCATCTGGATATGGTCGCCCTCGCTCTCTCCATGTCCATACAGATCTGGCAGGAGCACATTATACCCCATATCGTGATTATAGAGATAGGCGATGTGCAGCATTCCCTCGGAGCGCACCTGATAGCCATGCACCACCACGGCAGTCTTTTCCGTAGTCTTCGGTGCATAGAGATAGATGGCATGAGCCTTGTAGCCCGACGGCATCGTGACAAAGGTATCCCTCACGCAATGGTGCTGATACACAGAGTCCATCCAGCCAACCATCCAGGGACACTCATTCTTCATCCTATTCTTCCAATGCTCAGCTGTCATTCTCTCCTCCTTCGGATAGTTGAGCGAATAATTGAGCATATAGTTGCTGGCACCATACAGTCCCAGCATCACGAGCACCACCAAGCCCAGAGCCGAAGCGATGCCTATCTTTCTTATCTTTTCCTGTTTCATCTTCATTCTTTTTGCTATTAAAATATCTATTATAGAGTTTCCGCTGCAAAATTAAGAAAAAAGATGGAATTAGCAAAGAAACGGAGGAAAAATCCTGTTAAAAGAGAAGCTTAAAGCGGCAATGAGAGTTTTATGGCAATTAGAACGTTTTGTGTTAAAATCCCTATCTTTTAAGCAAATTTCTCTGAAAATATTTGGATTATCCAAATTAAAAGTGTACCTTTGCAGCACTAGAATCCGCCACGCTTCCCATAGAACAGCGTACCAGGGCGGAACTTTTTGTTTATATGCGTATGGAATATACAAACCCACCACTTGATACAGCAACACTTTTAGCCAATCTTCAAAATGAGGGATTGGCTATCAAGGATGAGAGAAAAGCTATTGCTTTCCTTGAAAATGTCAGTTACTTTAAATTTGCGGCATATTTGCGACCTCTCAAAGCATCAGATAAACATACTTATAAGGAAAATGCTACTTTTGAGAAAGCTGTGAGACTTTATGAGTTTGATGCCAAACTCAGGACACTGCTGTTTTCTGCTATTCAAAAGATAGAGATTTCTTTGCGAGCAAAGGTTATCAATCAGTTTTCTTTGACTTATGGAGCTTTCTGGTTTATCAATCCCGATTTAGCTATTGACAAGCATAAGTATGCAGAGAATCTTTCTTCTTTGGATAGGGAACTACAGCGTTCTAAGGATGATTTTATCCAAGAGCATTATGTGAAGTATGGCAAAGAAAACTTTCCACCAGCTTGGAAACTTATAGACTTGACTTCGTTTGGTTGCTTAACAAAATTGTATTTCAATTTCGCTAATGGTGCAGGCAAAAAGAAAATAGCTCGTTCCTACGGCGTTCCCCAGCAAGAGATTCTCGAAAGTTGGATGAAATCCATCAATGCGCTTCGCAATTGTTGTGCCCACCATGGGCGTGTATGGAATCGTGTGATGCCTATAATGCCCCAACTTCCAATGACATTAAAGCAAGCATGGATAACAAATAAACCCGAAGTCGCCAATCGACTGTATTCGGTTCTTTGTTGCTTGCTGTATTGGCTAAATGCCATTGATTCACAGAATGAATTATGCGCTAACTTCAAGGACTTGCTGTCACTGTATCCAGAAGTTGACACAAATGCCATGGGATTTCCACAAGGTTGGGAAAACGAACCTTTATGGAAACAGTAGGCAGGTATTCGGATATAACTTATCCAAATACCTGCTGCCGCTGCAAGAGGTTTCCAACTATCAAGCCCAAGATAATTCGCCTGAAGTGCTTGCGGTATTTTTTCACATATCCAAAGAGAAATCAAAAAGATCTCTTCTCTTTGCTCTCCATCTTATAAGTGTAGATACAAGACCACAAAGTGATTTTGGTTTCAATGCATTCTTCGTATGACATACTTTTAAACAGTTACAATCTATCCATTTCCTTTTTCCCTGCCCCTTTACCTTTATATTTTGTTTTAACTGTATTAAACTTATATCTTACGATACATTCCACTGCCCTTACAGACGCAGCCTTTTCAATATAGACATCATTCATTCCGCTGAAAATGGTAAAAGTATTTTTGCGGGCAGTATTAAAGATGTCATTTGCAGACAACTTGACATTCCATTTTTCAGATAAGTCCTTAGCCAAAGAAAGATTTATCTGTCCAACACTCCCCATCTTAATATTCTCACTATTTCCCTCACTACGCCAACTGTAATTTACTGTCGCCATATAGTTGTTATGGAATTTGAAAATATTATTGAACTTAACTACAACCAAAGGATTGTCCACGTGCTTTATATTTCCTCTGTAATCAATCTTGTAAAATTGCGAGACAACACCACATGCCAATACGGGATAATAGCATTTCCAAAGGAATCCGGGCATAAAAGAAGCCATTATCTGTAAGTTAGACAGACTGTTTCTTGAATTTTCCTTTTTGAGCAAAGCTATAGTCTTCGAATCATCATAATATGTATATGATGTTATTATTTGGTTTTGCACCTTTTTATAATTAGCAGTTAATGCCAGCCAGCGATACCTCAAATTCAAAGAGATGTTGTCGCTATAGGATGGTTGCAAATACGGATTTCCACTTTGATAGAGATATTTGTTAACATAGTGAACCGTGTTGCTCAACTGAGAGTACAATGGACGATAGCATTGCTTAGAATAGCTCAGCTGCACCATAGTTTTTCCAATGGGCAGAGACAATGAAGCAGTCGGGAAAAACTTATCATAAACATGTGACTGTTCGTGATTTTTTCTGCCACCTATAAAATATTCACTGTTCACATGCTCATACCTGCCACCGATACGGAATATTACATTGCCTAGATGCTGCATAGTTTCAACGTAATATGCCATGTTCAGCTCCTGTATTTTATTGTTCTCGCCTGCCATAATGCTATTTTCACTTTCTGAATTTTCCTCACGGCTACTATTGGTGAAATCTACTCCAAAGCTAAAATTACCTTTAAGAAATGGGTGTGACGCATATAATTCCGTTGCCATTAACCTAGCATGCCCAACATCTTTTATTCCGAAATACTGATTGATGCCGGTTTGCTCTATAACGTTTTGATTTTCATGTGTTTTTTTCCACATTAAATCAAAAGTCATTTCCAAATTCCATTTTCCCCAAACCCCATGGCAATATCCATCTAACAAATGTTCCAAATCTCTTAATTTGATATCCTTGTATGCAGAAGTCTCACTTTCAATTACATCATCAGAATATAATGATGACATAATGCTCGAATTGGTCTTTGTTGGAGCATAAGACACTTGGTAAAATGCGCCAAATGAGAGTTTTGGAGACGAGGAAAAATCAAATCCCCATTTACCATCAATCAAGTTTGAGTGCTGTGTCGATTTCATAGTCGTATTCTGCTGATGATGTGACGAGAGCCATGAATTCTGAACATTTTTGCTAGAGTTCGTATCCTTGCCTTTCTCAAATCCCAACGTTCCAAAAACATCCAAATTGTCAATTCTATAGTTCAAGTCCAAATTGTCTTTGCCATACATATAATTACGACAACCAAAAGTAGCAATGTTATCAAAGGAGAAACCATCCCCAACCTTTTTAATGGTTGTTATCTTTATGATGGAACCTACGGTTGAAGCATAACGTGAACTTGGATTCGTTATAACTGTTATCTTATCTATTTGGTTAGCCTTCAATTGCTCAACTTCTATATTATTGCGGACAATATGTCCATTGATATAGAAGACTGGTTTTCCCTTGCCAAAAACTTCAATGGAACCATTATTATTCAGTACACCAGGCAACATACCCATAACGTCTTTTGCAAAACCAAGTTTTTCCAAAACGGTACCTTTGACTTCTGTCACAAAGCCTTCGCTGTTCAACTTTGCCAAAGGGCGGGTTGCTCTAACAACAACCTCCCTTAATTGCAGAGTATCCTTTCCAAAATTTTGGTTAGCGATACCAGTCTGTGCCAAACAGATTTGAGCTAAAATCAAATGAAATATAATACCAACAAATCTTTTTACCTTAAAATCTAACATTTTTATCCGTTCCTATATCTTTTGTTTTATAAAACTCTACTCCACTCTTAACAAAGAGCTGTTTATATTCTTATTAACATCCTTCTCTACTTTTTGGGTCTTCCTGCCAAAGTCGAAGGAGTAAGCAACCTTGATGCTGGCATATTGCGAAGTCGTCTGGTCTTTGATGCTCTTATTGTAACTGTAGATAGGCAAATCCAACCAATACCGCTTCTCCTGCTTCTTGAAAGGCGATACTGCCTGAAGTTCTATATAGAGGTTGCCCCTGCTGTAAGAACCCGACATTCCATAGTTGATAGGAGTCTTGCTTATCACCAAAGCTGCTTCGTCCAAAGACTTTTTGCCAAAATGCAGGTAAGGCTTCAAGGCGAAATCTCCCATGAACATATTCAATCCAAGATTACCCGTCAAATTATTGTTATGCTTCGACCAGGTAGTCTTCACCTCCGCATGGTTATATCTGATATCTCCCGACAGATTGGCAAACTTACACAGTTTGTACTGCAAGGCGAGGATAGCAGAATAATATTGAACATTTCCACCGTTCGAGTAAGTCTTCACGATTTTCCCGTTTGCCTCATCCAGATAATAATCATCAGTTACAGGATGATGATTGTAACGGAATTGTCCAATGGCAGAAACACTCAACCTGTTGAAACGCCCCATATAATATAAATAGGTGTTGATGTCATGCGATTTCTTCAGTTCGGGCATTCCCTTTTCCATCATGTGGGAATTGACCTGAATCATAGCCCGGTTGATGACATCCATACCATGATTGGAGTTCACAAAGTTGAATGACCACAAGAGCATTCCCTTATTCAGCTGGTATTGCACATTCGTATTGATGCGAGGAGACAGCTGGCTAAAGCTGTTGTCTCCATGCAGATGATATTGAAGCCAATCCAATCCGATGCGGGTTTTCAGGCTCAAGCGCCTGCTAGCCTGGAAATTATAGGAGAAGAAAGCCAACGACTCCCCTTTCCACAGATGCTGCCAAAGTTCGCAATTGCCGGAATAATCTGCATTCCAGACATCGTGGTAATGAAACAGTTCCACGGATAAGGAATGCTTTTGTGAGAAATAATTATAGATGGCAGACAGCTGGAACGACAGCACTTTCTCGTCTTCATCGGTCATTGCCTCGAAAGGCTGTTCCTGGTAAAGGCGGTGATAGGAGTTGGCAGAATACTTGCCATGTACTCCCAAGGTAAGCGTCTGATTCTTGCTTAATGGTAAGTTGGCGTTCAGGTCAATCTTAGGAGACAGACTCTTCTTCCGGATATTTGAGAATACATCCGTCTCTATACTTTCCCTCGCAAAACCTGAAGATGCATTTCTTGGAGTAGAGAGATTGACGAGCGTAAACTTGCCCACCCAATATCTCTTTCCCTTCTGGTTCTGATAGCGGAACTGCATATATTCCTGATGATTCCGGTAAGAATTCCTACTATAGCTCTCCCTATCAAATAGGGATTGTGGAAACTGATAGTTCTCATTGTTCCAGGTCTCAGTACCATCTACATGACTATAGTTTGCACCAGCAAATACAGTATAGGAATTGTTACCTTTTACATAATTAGTGGCAACGTTATAGTCGCCATGGTCATATCCTATTGTCTGCAGTCCGTCAGCCTGCACATATCCTCCATATCGGTATTGTTTGGTGATGAAGTTGACGACAAGCTTATCCTTGGCGTATTTTCCCGATGGAGCATCATGATATTCTATCTTCTCGATGTCACGAGGACGGAGCATCTGTATTTCCCGGATGTCGCATTCCTGCCCATTCAGATACAAGGTGGCTTGCAGTCCCATCACATCCACCTGATTCGACTTCGCGTCGATGATGAGTCCTGGGATATTCAGGTTTTCCAACACCCCGAATCCATTAACCGCATGTTTTCGTTGCTGGCTGTTGGGATAGATGACGAGATGATCACCCACACGACTGATATTGGAGGCTGATACCACCACATCATCCAAAGCTTTAGTAGAGACAATAGAGTCCTTCCCAGTGTTCTGAGCGAACACGGGCACAGCAGCCATCAGCAGTCCAAAAGAGCAAAAAACCGTCTTCATTCTTACAATATGTTTTTATTTCATCATTATCTAGTACAAAAGTACACATTATTATCCAAAGCCATTACATCTCTTCCGTTAAATTTGTATAACTGCATCAAATTACCAATTCCATCCAGTTCTTCATCCCTCCTACCCGGAATGCATTCCCATGTTTTGTTATACATCATCTCTTAAAAAAACTAACTCATAGAGATAGCATCCAAAAGTCATAGAGTTACGGGGAGAAAAGCATAGGGTTACGAGAAGAAAACTATAGGGAGAAAAGCTAAAAAAGCCTGATTTTGACTCCAAAACCACAGAAAAAAACAACACGGACAAATTGAATTTGTCCGGCCTCTTTGTCCGTCGGTTTATAATATACTAAATATCAACTACTTAGAATCAACCGGACAAATTGTCCGGACAAATTCAATTTGTCCGTGTTTTAAAAATGAGCTATAATCTGCTCTTTTCTGCATTACCAGCACCCGTACCCTTATACTTGCTCTTGGTGGCATTGAAGTTATAAGTTACATTGACCAAGAACATGCGGGTATTATCTATACCAGTTCTGGTGAAGTGCGCATACGAATTATGATATTGCCAACTCTCGTTCTGTCCATGAAGCAAATCCTCTGCTTCCAGTCTCACAACCAGTCGATTGTTCAGGAACGATTTGGAAATAGACGCATCCAGGGAATTCCATGCATAGTTGACACCCAATTCGCGATAATTACGCGACTGGTAAGAGTATTCCAATCGAGCCTTCCAATGATGTGGCAATACCCAGGTATTCTCCAAATCCAGATAGAGAGAAGGACGATTGGCATTATAGTCGCTGACGTATTTGCTGGCATCAAAGAACTGATTGACCAGACCTACCGTATAGTCAAGATGCCATAAGCCTATCACCGGAGTAGCCTCAAGATAGAACTTCAGGTTCTGAATCTTATCTACATTCTCATAATATGACAGGGCTATATCCTTATTGCCCTGGAACGGCTTCATCATATATACCGAAGCATTCTTGTTGTAAATATATTCTGCAGAGAAACTCAGCCAGGAATATTGCGCATCCCATTCCAGATGATAGGCATCCGTTGGTCGCAAGTTCGGATTACCGCTTTCATAGGAATGACGACTCGTATATCGGGTATAACCGGAAAGACGGAAGTAACTTGGTCGATAGGTCTTCGCCGTGAAACTCAATGAAGAATGCCACTTGCCCTTGTCATATCCCAAGGATACATTAGGAAATACATTATCATACTTTCTGCTCATATCCGGGTTGAGCACTCCTTCGGCATAATAGTCTGATTTCACATGCTCATATCTCACACCGGCATTCAGAGAATAATCTCCCAACGACCATGCTGCCTCAGCAAAGGTGGCAATGTTCTGTTCCTTGATTCTGGAATCATTGGATGCAGCCACACCACCCTCGTTCTTGTTGTTGGTATGACTATCAGAATTTGTGTATTCCGAACCAAAGTCTATGTTCAACTGGTCGGTCAAAGGATAAGACACTACCAATTTACCGGCAAGCAACTTTCCTTTGGTATGGCTATCAGAACATACTATCTGGTCGCCCAACTCAGTACTGGTTTCTGTGGCTTTCTGTATCTGGTCTTTCGTCCGCCACAACGCAGATGCATTCAGGTCTATACTCCACTTGCCTATCTTACCATCATAATAAAAGTCAGCCTGATGAATAGGAGTCTGCTTGGAATCAGACTCATCGTTGAGATAATTCACATCTCCCTGGTGAACTCCATCCTGAAAGATGGAATAGTTATTCTGATCAGTAAAATACTTGGTATAGCCAGAACCAAACTTATATTTCAGACCGATGGTATGATTTTCGTTGAATTCATAATTGAAACCCAGATTGGCATCAGGTCCATAATTTCTAGCATCTATGCGCCCTGCAGATTTTTGATATATCTGATGCTGATTTCCATTGATATATTCATCCAATCCCAACTTATCATAGAAATACGAATCTGACCACATCAATCCACCGAATACATCCAGTCCACCCACACGGTAATTGAGATTAGCCTGCTCTTGCCAAGCATTCTTCATGGCAAAACCATATTTTGCCTGGAAATTACCACTCCATCCATAACCTTGCTTCTTGACCGTAGTTATACGAATCACCGAATTGACCTGGGCATCATACTGGGCACCGGGAGTCGTGATAACCGTCACGTTCTTCACATCCTTGGAAGATATGGTTTGCAATTCATTTTTGTCGGTCAGCTTTCTGCCGTTGACATAAATCTCCGGTGTGCCTTTTCCGAACACCGAGCAGTTTCCATCTTTATCTACACGCACTCTTGGAACCTGCTTCAACAAGTCGGCAACCATACCCGCATCACTCAGTATCGTACCCTGCACCTGGGTCTGGAATCCCTCGCGAGTCAGTTTAGTCTTGGGGCGAACCGCCTTCACAATCACCTTCTGCAGGTTCAACGTTGCCTCCTTCAGAGTAATTGAACCAATCTTACCAGTATTATAAGTAGCAACAGCGGTATGATAGCCCACGCAACTTACTCTTACTATCGCCTTTCTCGCTCCGCAGGGAATCACGAACTGGCCGTTCTCATTCGTCACGCCGCCATTTATCAATGAAGAGTCACGAACATTCAGCAGGGCTACATTGGCGAAATCTACAGGGCGTTTCTTATTGTCTATGATGCGACCTATCATCTTGGTGGGAGTCTTCTGCGTACACTCCACAAAGATGTTTTCGCCATCTATCGTCATCTTCATCGGATAGAAACCCATAATCTGACGGATGGCATCCGGAGCAGTTCGCTTCACGATACTCGTGGTAACCGTGAAATCCTCCAGTTCATCATACATAAAGTTGATATGGTAATCCTTGGTGCTCTTGGCAAGGATGGTGAGCGCTTCTGACATAGAAGTGTTGCGGAAGCTGCGGGTGATGCGTTGGGCATAGATGGTCTGAAGAGAAAGGCTCATCAGACATGCCAGCAGCATGATATATCTTAATCTTTTCATCTTATTCCACGATTAAAGTTTGACCTTCATGACGAATATTCACTTTCTCGAAATGATTCATCAGTTCGATGATATCATCCAGACTCATGTTCTTCTCCAGTTGCAGGAAGAGACGGATGTGGCGAGCCGACTCGTTCTGATAAGTTACCTGGAGATGGAAATGCCCGGCAATAGGAGTCAGGATATTCTGAAGTTCAGCGTTTTCGTAAACCAATGGGAGCTGGGCAAGACTTGCAGAATCTGTCTTTTCTTCTATGTTGGATTTCTGAGGAGCAGAAAACTGCTGGATAGAATCCTTTTGGGATGACACGAGTTCGGTATTGTTCTTATCTGATACCTGATGAGAACGGGTTACCAGATGAATGGCAGCAAAGGTGATACCGGAGACGACAAGGACGGCTGCAACGGCAGCCACTTTTCTCATCGGGCTCCAGAGAGGAAGCAGCTTGGCTGTTTGCTGGGTTTCTGCATTCTGATTCATCTCTTCTTTCTGCTGCTTTTCTTCTTTCAGCTTCATCTCATCTTTCAGTTTCTCCCATTCTGCATCAATCGAAGGCATCTTCATCCCTTCCTTCGACTTGGCGAAATCCAGAGACTGTCGGGTCTCTATCAGCTGCTGATAGAGTTCGTTCACTTCCTCATCGCCCAGAAGTTCATCCTTCTGGGGCTCGGAATACTTTTCGGGATGCTCCAGGAGATCGAGGAGCAAATCCCATTTCTGAGAATCCATCTTCTGAGGATTTATGTCAGATAATTCATGTTTCATTTTCTTTCCTTTCTTCATTTTAGGGTTATTGTTTTCCTTTCAACTTTTCTCTGAGCGTTCGCAAACCTTTTACGATATGCTTGTTCACTGCCGAGACGCTGATGCCCAGCTCCTCCGCCGTATTCTTATACGACATTCCTTCCCGATAGCACAATCGGATGACGGAAGCAGTCTGGTCGGTCAGGTCATGGTCGATGCAATCCACGGCAGCCTGCCATCGCTCTTCCAGACGAGAAGGTTCTTCCTCCGTCAATTTCTCTTCCGAGAGAGGGAGAAGCCGTTTCAGTCTTTCATCTCTCTTCTTTCTGGCTATGAGATTGATGCAGGCATTCTTCACGCTCCGCATCAAGTAAGCCCGGTCTGGAACCAGCTGTTTATCCCACAATCTCGAGAACACGTCGCTCACCACATCCCTCGCCTCCTCATTATTATGGAGCAAGGCAAAGGCAAAGCGATACATCTGCTCGTAATGGTCGTGGAACAGCCGTTCCATCCGCTGTTCATTTTCTTCTGTCATCACGTCATTTTCTTCTTGTTTCTACTCTTATATACAAGCTTTCCTGAAATCAATTACCCCTAAAATGAAGAAATCTTCTACTTTTTTCGAAAAACCTATGCAAAGATAATAAAAAACACCATAAAACCAAGTAATTTGAACTATTATTGCAAGAAAACCCTGCAAAAACTTGGAACATAAAAAATAAAATCGTATATTTGTGGCAAAAATGGAAAAATAATGAAAACGACAAACGATTATATTACCATACTTCGCAAATACCTGAGCACTAAAGCTGATGCTTATGGTATTACAAAGATTGGAATCTTTGGATCTGTGGCTAGAAACGAACAGACCGAAGACAGCGATGTTGATGTTTGCGTAGAAATGAAAAAGCCAGACTTATTTACAATGGTTCACATCAAGGAAGAACTGCAAGAGCTCTTTGGTAAGCCTGTAGATATTGTCCGACTTCGCAATAACATGAATCCGATGCTTTTGAAGCAAATTAAAAGAGATGGGATCTATGCATGACGAAGAACTAATCATCACTATTTTGACATAGATGAATCTATTGTCTTTGATGTAGTCAAAAACAAACTCCCTGGAATGTTAGAAACAATCAATAAGATGATAGAAGAATTATAAGAAACATCGGTCAAGCAAAGAGCAAACCAATATGGTTTTGCCTTCGCTTGACCGATTGTCATATATTCATTGTTTTAAGAGAGTTTCTTTCTGGAAAAAGCTACATGAAGCGATTATAATCTCATAAAGAATCCGTGTAATCTCTCCCGATGTCCTTGAAATTACATGGCGACGCAGGAATATCTGTGTCGTGATGTAGGAAAGATTACGTCGCAATGTGGTAAAGTCTACATCGGGACGTAATTTTTTGGGGTATCTATAAGGTCTCATATCAAATTCTTTTTTGATTTAACATCGAGCTTATATGCACACGAAAAAGTATTTTCATATACATCAGTCTTTCTTTTTTCTGTTACTTATAATCTATACAGTTGAGCCAAGCGAAAAACTAAGCAAAACATAGATTATTTTCGAAAAACCGATGCAAAGGTAATAAAAAACTAGAAAAAAGCTTGCTCTTTCGAATAAAAAGTGTATCTTTGCACCAAGAAACAACATCATTATATTATGGGTAAACGAGCCATCATAGAAGCTTTACGCCATTATTTCAGCACCCAACCCGTACTGAAAGCCTGGCTGTTCGGTTCTTTCTCCAGAGGGGAAGAAACGAAGGATAGCGATGTCGATATTATGGTTTCTTTGGACAAGAGTAAACCTATAGGTTTAAAATTCTTCGGCATGTGGAGTGATTTGGAAGAACTCTTAGGTAGAAAAGTTGATTTGGTATCAGAAGGAACCTTACTTCCTTTTGCTCAGGAATCAGTAGAACGTGATAAAATCTTAGTATATGAGAGAACGAAGTAGAGATAAAAACCGCTTAGAGCACATGCTCCAGGCGATAGAAAGAATCTGCCGATATACAAAAGGTAAAAACTTTGAGGATTTTATCGCAGACGACATGATGTATTACGCAGTAGTCAAGAACATCGAAATTCTTGGAGAAGCTTCGAATATGCTTACCGAAGAATTTCGACAAGCACATCCTAAGACTCCTTGGAAACAAGTGAACGGCATGAGGAACTATATCGTTCATGAATATTTTCAAGTTGATAACAACGTTGTTTGGGATGTGATTACAAACGACCTTCCGATATTAGAGCAACAAATAAAGGAGTATCTAACTGAAGAAAAATAAAAAAACATCGGTCAAGCAAAGAGCAAACCAATATGGTTTTGCCTTCGCTTGACCGATTGTCATATATTCATTGTTAATTAAGAGAGAATTCTATTTAATCGGCTCTGCATGGATACAATAGTAACTATTCAAAGGATTTTCCTTATTCTTTTTCAAGATTAAAGCAACTAAACATCCCTTATAATGAGAGTTCCATTGCACAGGCGTATAGCCCTTCCAATACATCACAAGGTCTGCATCGGATGGCAAAGCCTTGAAACGATTGCGGTACTTCTCTCTGTTCGAATCATCTACCA
>JAJWOH010000102.1:0-13022 GCA_021635485.1 Segatella copri
TTAATTTAAAATATTAGAGATTATGAAAAAATTATTCGTTATGGCAGCTATGGTGCTGTTTTCAGTAGGTGCTTTCGCACAGTACAATGCAGGTGATGTTACAATTCAGCCTAAGGTAGGTTTGAACGTTTCATCTCTTACAGAGGATGATGCAGAATACAAAGCAGGCTTCGTTGGAGGTGCAGAGTTGGAGTATCATGTATCACCAATGTTTGGTATCAGCGGTGGTCTTCTCTACTCTATGCAGGGTGCAAAGATAAAAGACACAGATGTAAAGGTAAAGATGGATTATCTTAATATCCCTATTCTTGCCAACGTTTATGTAGCTCCAGGTCTTGCTTTAAAGGCAGGTATCCAGCCAGCATTTAATCTTAGCAACAAGGTTAGTGTTGATGGCGTTACTGTAGATTACGATAAATATGCACCAGAGGGAGCAGAAGTAAAGTCTTTTGATTTCTCTGTTCCTGTAGGCATCTCTTACGAGTATATGAACGTTTGCTTAGATGCTCGTTACAATATTGGCGTAACAAAGATTGCAGACTTTGACGATGCAGGTTGCAACTCTGTATTCCAGCTTACATTGGGTTACAAGTTCTCTCTCTAAGCAAGCACTCTTGACAAGACAAAATAATAATCCCCGTTCTTCATTACGAAGAGCGGGGATTTCTTTTTTTCTCGTCATACCTATTTGAAATGAGCCTCACGTAAACATGGAGTGAGGCTTACTATCGTTTAAAATGAAGCCTTTCTAGAACATTCTACCGCCTGGACGACCACCGCCAAAACCGCCATTGAATGGACGGCCATGGAAGTTTGGACGACCACCAGGACCACCAGGTCCACCAGGACCTTCAGGTCCACCCCTACGGGCATCCTTGCCTCCGAAGAGATTCAGGCGGTAAATCACGTGCAGCATCGCATAGCTGTTGATGGCATTATACTCCGTATCCGTGCGGGATGTAGCAGAAATGGCACGAGAGAAAGTGCTCTGCTGGCGGAGAATATCGTAGAACTGCAGCATGATAGTAAGAGGCTTGCCCTTCAGGAAACCCTGAGAAAGCTGCGCATTCCATACAAACTCATCCGTATTCATGCTGCTGTCGCTATAACCGCGGCGGCTGCTGATAGAGAGGCTTGAGTTCAGACTGGTGCCCCAAGGCGCTGTAAGCGTCATGCTTGGTCCATAAGAGAACTGCCAGGTATTGAGGTTGCTGTTAGGCTGCAACTTGTTTGTAGCATGGTTATAATTCAATGTTCCATCGAGCGAAAGCTCCAGCCAGTCGTTACGATAGCTGAAAGAGAGGCGCTCTCTCCAAGTAGTACTGCGGGTGGTATTCTTCTGGGAATCAGACTGCTTGTCGAGGCTCAGATAACTCACGTAGTTGTTGTAACCCAAGTAGGTGTCGGTATTCAAGTTCCATACACCAGCACTATCGATAGAGCAGTTGAACATAAAGGCTCCCATCACATTCCAGTTGCCATTGATATTCTCAGGTCGGGTGATTCTTCCACCAGTCTTCTCATCGTAGGTCACCTTATTGCTGATGCTATTGTTGGTGGTAGAGAAGTTGATGAAGGTCATGACACCCTTGTTGTGGTTCTGCACGAAATTGTTGTAGAACAACCGGAAGTTCTGAGTGAACGATGGCTTCAATCCAGGGTTACCCTTTGAGATGTTCAGCGGGTCGCTGTTATCTGTGATATCAAGCAACTGAGAGATGCTTGGCTGCGCTGTGGTACCACGATAGTTCACACGCAGGTTGCTCATCTTTGAGAAGCGATAACGGAAATCGAGGGTTGGACTGATATTCGTCACGTTACGAACGGTATCTACATGCACTCCCTGATAATCCTGGATATACTTCGACTGCTGTGGCTGAATCATCACACCGAAGTTCAAGTTATACTTCTGACGGACGAATCGCATCATCACCTGGATATCGTGATTGTAGTTGCGATACTCTGAAAAACGGCTCTGATCATCATCCTTGTAATCTTCGAGATGACCGGCAAACGGATTCAGGTAACTATCCCAACCACGGTACTCCTGATCACCACTCATAGCACACTTGCTGAAATCGTAGGTGCTGCGGTCGCTCTTGGAGTAGCTGTAAGTAAACTTATAGCTGAACTGCAGGAAGGTAGCCTTCCAGAGTGGCTCACTATAGGTCAACTGGCCCGCATAGCTGTAATTCTTCGAAGGAGTCAGGTTATAGCGGTTGGTCTGATAAGTAGAATCCTTACCCTCCGCTGTCTGTACGAGATAGAGCTTGGCATTGTTGAGCGAGATGCTCTTGCTGTCATTATCCGTATATTTGGCATCCACACGGAAGGTGATGTTACGTCCCTTGTTGCCCAACTTGCGGTTCACCTGCAGCATACCCCTGATATTGTTATTATCAGAATAGGTGATTCCATTAGTCAACTGACTGTTCACCATAGCCTCAGCCTTCTCCAACTCATCAATACCTTCTTCAGAAAGAGGGTCTTTGGTGGTGATGGTGTAAGGATCCTTGTTGTAAGAAGCCGACTGGCTGCCACTCAATCCATCGCTGGTACTCCAGGAGATGGAAGGACGGAAGAGGATATTGGTCATGGAATCAGGCATCCACTCCAAGCGGATGTTACCATTCCAGCTGTTGCTGCGAGAGAAATTCTGAGTCAAGCTGTTGCTGAACGAAGAACTGCTACCCATGAAGTTCTCGCTGGAACGACGGCTCCAAATATCGCCATCGCTGTGATTCCAGCGAAGTGAAGTATTGAACTTGAATTTATCCTTCAGTTCGTAATTGTAGTTGGCGGCAATCATCTTGCTGGCATTCAAACCGTTAGCGCCTCCGAAACCTCTGCCCGGGCCACCGCCTCCGAAACCACGGTCGCTGGTGTTATTGGCATTGGCAAAGAGCATGAATCGGTTGTTATCATTGAAATAACCTCCCATGCCACGCATATTGTAGCGGCTCTTGTTGCCCACGCCCAGGTCGATATTGGAAATCAAACCCTTGTTCATACCCTTCTTCACACCGAAGTCGAGCACGGTCTGCTCCTCACCATCATCAATACCGGTTACCTTAGAGAGATCACTCTTCTCATCGTATGCCTTGATTTTCTCGATGATGCTGGTAGGCAGGTTCTTCAGGGCAGTCTTGGTATCACCGGTCATAAACTCCTTGCCGTCTACCAGAATCTTCTTTACTTCCTTACCATTAATCTTGATGGTACCGTCATCGCTCACCTCTGCACCCGGCAGACGCTTTACGAGTTCCTCAACTACCGAGCCTTCCGGTGTGCGATAGGCAGAAGAATTGTACACGAAAGTATCCTCCTTCAGGGTTACCTTCTGAGCCATGGCTGTTACCACAGCACCTTTCAGCATGATAGCCTCAGCACCCAGCACAATCTTACCCATAGCCAGATCCTTGTTATCAGAAATTTGGATACGCTTCACGGTAGACTTGTATCCTACGCTCGAAATCTTGAGCAGATACTTGCCATTAGCCGGAGCGGTGACATGAAAGAGTCCGTTCTCATTACTGATGGCACCAGCTACATACGTGCTGTCGCTCTTAAGCAATTGAACAGTTACCTGCTCAATGGCCTCCTTGGTATCGCGGTCGGTAATCTGACCGGATATCAGTCGCTGTTGAGCAAAGGATGCTATTGCCATCAACAGCAGCAGCATCGTCAGAATCGATTTTTTCATTCTTATTTTTATTTGTTATTATTTCCAACTATGAGTGTTTTCACACATAATCGCTATGATATTCTATTATCATTTTTGTTACTCGATTGTTTTGACGCGTTAAATACACCAAGGTTTAATGCATTCTGAGATAAAAAACGCAAATTTAGCAACTTTTTTTTTGTATTGTCTCCATTTTAGTGTATCTTTGCACAAAAATTAATACGTTAGAATGTTATGGAACAAAGAGTAATCATATCAACCCAACTGGAAAGCGAACTGGTAAGTGCACTTTCTGAGTGTGAGCACGACAAGCTTTTTGTGCTTACAGATACTACGACATTGGAACTATGCATGCCTGTATTGCAGAATTTTTACTGCATGAAGGAAGCCCATATCATCACTATTCCGGCAACCGACAGCCATAAAGACATCGAAAGTCTGATGATGGTATGGAAAGGACTGCAGGAGGGAGGTGCTTCACGCCACTCCTGTATGATTAATCTGGGCGGCGGTATGGTAACCGACCTGGGTGGCTTTGCTGCCAGCACTTTTAAGAGAGGTATCAACTTTATCAATATTCCTACCACCCTGCTGGCTATGGTAGACGCATCGGTAGGTGGAAAGACAGGCATCAACTTCGGCGGACTGAAGAACGAAGTAGGTGTGTTCAACGATTCTAAGTTCGTTATTCTCGATACAGAGTTTCTGAAGACGCTCGATGCAGAAAACATCTGTTCGGGCTATGCAGAGATGCTGAAACACGGTCTGATTTCTACAGAAGCAATGTGGGAAGAACTGGTCAGCTTTGACCTCGACAAGCCTGATTTGAAGCTGTTGCAGCGCATGGTAGGCGACAGCGTGAAGGTAAAGGAGCGCATTGTAGAGCAGGATCCTCACGAGCAGGGCATCCGCAAGGCGCTGAACCTGGGTCATACTTTCGGTCATGCGTTTGAGAGCTGGGCTTTGAAGCGCAAGCCTATCCTGCATGGTTACGCTGTGGCATTCGGTCTCATCCCTGAACTCTATCTGAGTGTTGCCAAGACCGGATTCCCTACAGAGAAGATGCGCCAGACCGTAAACTTCATCAAGGAATTCTATGGTACACTGGATATTACCTGCGATGACTATGATGAACTGATAGAACTGATGCATCATGACAAGAAGAACCAGAATGGCATCATCAACTTCACGATGCTGGGCGGCATAGGCGATATCCGTATCAACCAGACAGCTACGACAGAAGAGATCAAGGAAGCACTCGACTTCTTCAGAGAAGGATAATTCAGCTAAAGAATATTTCTTCAGAGAATCTCTTTAAAGAAGGATAGCACGCTTCGGCTTTCCGGTTTCGGTAAGCGGGAGTTGATTTACATGAAGGTATTCCCTTGGAATCCAATATTTATGATCAGATAAGAGGCGGCGAACAGTCGCCTCTATTTTTTCCATATCCTCATCTTCCGTCAAGAGGACAGCAATTTCTCCAAACTTCCCGTCTTTCTTCTTGGCTATCATGAAAGGTTTTTCAAGATAAGGCTTCAACAGAGCCTCAACCTCTTCTATCTGTATCTTGATGCCTCCGCTGCAAATCACATTGTCTTTTCTGCCTTTGATGCGAAAACGGAGTTTTTCCACCTTATTATATATATAGGATTCTATTTCCACTATATCGTTCGTTATCAGGAGCTCAGCACAGACCTGCGGAGCATCTATTACCAGACATCCTTCCTCGGTCTGACTGATTTTCACACTATCGAAAGGCTGGTACCATTCGCTGGCCTCATTACCGTTAATTCTTCTCAGGGCAATATGCGAGAGCGTTTCGGTCATTCCGTAGGTACTCCAGATGGCAATATTGCCGGGAAGAGCCTTCAGTTTCTGTTCGAGAGCCTCATCTATGGCTCCGCCACCGATAATAAGATGCCTGATACGGCAGAGACGAGCCCGCTCTTCAGGAACCTGCAGGGTGTTATAAACCTGCATCGGGACCATCGCAGCGAAAGTAATCTCTTCATTTACATCTTTCAAAGGATGCCCACTTGGGCAAACAGAAATAAGATGGAGATGGCGCTCTATACTCCGCACCACCACCATCTTACCTGCAATATAATCGAGCGACATGCAGAGCAGGGCGCTATCACCAGGTTTCAATCCCAAGAAATTACAGGTGATGCGGGCTGAGTTGAGCATTCGCTTCTTCTCTACCATCATCGGCTTGGGCTTTCCCGTGGAGCCACTGGTATGCACCAGCACCCGGTCGCTACCGTTATTCCATTCTGAAAGGAATTCTTCTAAAGTCATTTTACTACAAACAGTTTGTCACCACGAATCTCCAAAGGCATCGGTATATTATCAGTAAAGAGCTGACCGGTACCCAAGCCTTGCGGCATCTTGACATTAGGACCATATACTTTAGCTGCATAATGAGCAATAGCATTCAGACCGATATTACTCTCAAGAGCAGAAGTAATCCAGCTGCCGATACCACGCTGGTTAGCCAGTTCTATCCACTCGTTACATCCATAGATTCCACCATGAAGTGAAGGCTTGAGGATGATATACTGCGGACGAATGGTATCAAGCAGAGCCTCTTTCATGCTTCTCACATTCACACCAATCAACTCCTCGTCTAGGGCGATAGGAAGCGGTGTTTCGCGACAGAGCTGGGCCATCTTAGGCCACTGATGCTGCTTGATAGGCTGCTCTATCGAATGAATGTCATATTTAGCCAAAGCCTCCAGCTGGCTCATCGCATTCTCCGGCAAAAAGCCGCCATTGGCATCTACACGCAACTCAACCTGCTCCTTGGTATACACATCACGGATGCGCTTGATGAGGTCGAGTTCCTTGAAGAAATCGATGGCACCGATCTTCAGTTTCACGCAATGGAAACCCGCCTGGAGTTTCTCCTCCAGTCGTGCCAGCATCTCCTCATAGGTTCCCATCCACACCAATCCGTTGATTGTGATACCTTCTTCACCTCTTCCGAAAGGAGAATCGAAGAGATCAACAAGATTCTCCATTCCCATAGGAACAGAGATTCCTGCCTCCTTCAGTATTTCGACAGAAGTCTTTCCTTCAGACAGATTCATTGTCCCCAACTTCTTCTTCGCTGCATCAAAGAACGAAGCAAAGGCGGTTTCGAGACCGAAAGTAATGCTCGGATAAGCACGAATCATATCGTAAGGAATGCGTCCCATCTGCTCTACCATCTGACAAACCTGCCGCAAGGTCATCTCATATTCCGGTTTGGCATCGCAACTGAGATCAGGGAGCGTAGCACACTCTCCCACTCCCTCTACCCCCGGCATTTCATCCGAGGTGAGAGTGAGATAATAACTGTGTCTCGTGGTATATACGCCACGAGACGTGCCTGCCGGCTGCTTGAAGTGGAGCGTGCGCTCCGAGATTTCTATCTTATACACTTTTATTGAATGTTGAGTGTTGAATGTTGAGTGTTGAATGTTGAGTTTTTCTTCCTCACTTACTTTTTCTGTTTCAATTCGTAGAGATCCTTGCGGCGGTCGCGAAGATTTCTTACAGCACCGTAGGTATGAAGCTCATTCAAGAGATTCAGGTCAACATCTGATACGAGAATCATCTCGGTATTAGGTGTTGCCTCTGAACGCTTGCCATCGTTAGGGAAAGCAAAGTCGCAAGGGGTGAACACGGCACTCTGGGCATACTGGATATCCATGTTGTGAACACGAGGCAAGTTACCCACACTACCCGCAATGGCTACATAGCACTCGTTCTCGATGGCACGGGCCTGTGCACAGACTCTTACTCGGGAGTAAGCATTCTGGGTATCAGTCATGAATGGAACGAAGAGAATCTGCATGCCATCCTCAGCCATTAATCTTGACAACTCAGGGAACTCCACATCATAGCAGATGACGATACCAATCTTACCGCAATCGGTATCAAAGGTCTGGATATGGCTACCACCACTCAATCCCCAGCACTTCTGCTCATCTGGGGTAACATGAATCTTCTCATACATATCCACGCTACCATCTCTGCGGCAGAGGAAGCCTACATTATAGAGGGAATCGTCCTTAAGATAAGGCATACTACCCGTGATGATATTGATGTTGTAACTGATGGCCAACTCGCGGAAGCGGTCACGGATTTCTTCGGTATACTGCGCCATCTTTCGGATGCTCTGCGCCTCACCCAAGTCGTTGAAACGAGCCATCAAAGGCGCATTGAAATACTCTGGGAAGAGAATGAAATCGCTCTTGTAATCGCTCACAGAATCAACGAAGAACTCAACCTGTTCGAAGAGGTCATCCACCGAAGCGTATGGGCGCATCTGCCACTGTACCAATCCGATTCTTACGGTTGGCTTGCGGTCTACATAAGAATCCGTAGGTGGCTGATAATAGATGTTATCCCACTGCAAGAGGGTGGCGCAGTGTTCGCTCTCCTCATCGCTAGGAAGATAGTTGCGAATTACGCGGCGCACGTGGAAATCATTGGAAAGCTGGAAGGTAAGAACCGGGTCATAGATTTCACGGTTTCTTACATGCTCGATATACTCCTTAGGGCGCATCTTATCGGCATACTTGTGATAGTTTGGTATACGACCGCCAAACATGATAGCCTTCAAGTTGAGCTTCTCGCAGAGTTCCTTACGATACTCATACATACGGCGAGCCAGACGCAAACCACGATAATCAGGGTGGATAAATACCTCGATACCATAAAGAATGTTTCCATTAGGATCGTGGGTATTGAAGGTTTCATTACCCGTAACCTGAGCATAGGTATGATCACCCTTCACCATATTATAGTTAACGATGATAGAGAGCGCACAGCCCACAATCTTATCATCAACGATAATAACCACCTGTCCCTCAGGGAAGATAGTAATGAGTTTCTTAATCTGTTCTTTTGTCCAGAATACATCTGAGTCTGCGTAAATACGCCTAAATGACTTGGCAAGCTGATCGTAATCCTCCATGCGAAGGTTGCGCATGCCTACCTTTTCGATTTTTCGAGTTGGTTCCATAACAACTGTATTTTTATTATTATCTAAATCCGGGTGCAAAGATACAGCAAATTATAGATACGACAAAGAGTTTTCGCAAATAATTGACATTTACGAAAACTCTTTTCATGTATTTTACACAAAGAGCGCGTTTACGCTTAAAATCAGATGCTAATATTTGGCATTTTCCTGTGGAATCGCTTTATCATGATCATCCAGATAAAACAACTTCACAGGATGATACTTCTCACTTGCCACAGAATATTCATCCTGGCGATAACGGGTCAGGATGCCTCCTATCCCCAACATCGTATGAAAAGCCGAAAGACTCGTCTGTACCTGTTGGGTACGATGACCAGACAAAGTTTTCAGTATTCCCGGATATTGTTTTCCATAACCATCTGATGTCCAGATGATGAAAGGAACATGCAGCTCATAATCAGATGCCTTCGGGGCGGCGTGCAGAAAGAGGCGACGGTCATCATCAAAGATATTCTCTCCATGGTCGCTGGTATAGAGCATCGCCGATGTAGGTTGGCTATATACCCCATCCGTCTTTGCCTGAGTCTTCTCCCATTTCTGCAGACGTTCTACGATACCATGCAGGATATAATCGGTATACCGGATGGTATTATCGTATGCATTCAGCAGGTCACGCCGGTTCTCCGGCTTCGCTTCGCTCTTACTGTCAGGTTTAAAGAAAGCGAAATTACGGGGATAGCGCTCCTGGTAATTAAAGTGAGAACCATAAGTATGAAGTACCACGAAGAGTTTCCGATAACGGTATTGCTTGGATGAAGAAGCATCTGCCGCAGGCAATATCCCATCCAACTTCTGCAACAAATCACTATCATAATGATTATCTTTTGCAGAAGCACCTTCCTTCAGGAAGTAATGTTCATCAGCCTGTTCGCCAAGGAAATCAATAAAAGAATGATTAGGCAGCTGATTGCTGATAAATACGGTATGAAATCCCGCCTCCCTGAAAGCAGCCAGGATACCTTTCTCATGAAAGAGACGTTCGAAATCCTCTGCTGATGCAGCCGACAGGAGCATAGGAACACTCTTATGCGTAGTATTACTCTGGGTTGTAGCATCGGGAAAAGCTATGATTCCAGGAGTCTTGGAAAGCAAAGGATTGGTATCGCGCGGATAGCCATAGAGACTGAAATTGTGGGCTCTCGCCGTCTCTCCCACCACCATCACATACACCTCGGGAGCCTCAGCATCGTGCTCGCTCCTGGCATCAAACCTGAAATTCCTGCTTGCCTCCCTGTAATTCTCTGAAGCCGCATCACGCTCGAAAGCAAGATAGAGATTATAGCAAACGTTAACAGGATAAAGCTGGTTGCGCAAGCGATAATCATCTACAGCCACATAGCAAGCCAACAGACAGAATAAACCGACAGCAGCTATTTCCAAAGCCCAACGACGCACTCGATGCTGGAGTTGAACCACTATCATCCCTTTCTTGCTGATATTGACAATAGCCAGAACCAGCAAAGGAAGATAAACCACACAAACACCCACCACAGCAGGCAACAGATTATCAAGCAGTTCCTTCACCTCGCCAGGATTGGTAGTTACAAGATTCAGAAACATATCTACCGCTATCACTCCCGTCCCGAAGAGATAAAGCAATACCAGTTGGAAGGCAGCGAAAAAAACAAAAAGAAAAGCCCACCAGATCATCTTACCCGGGCATCTGGTTAACGAAAAGAACCACATGTAGAGTGCCAGAGGCAGCAACACATTGGCACCACAAGCCCAAGGAGCCAGACATTCGGCATAGCACAGAGCTATATTAGGCAACAACAATGCTACCACAGCATACCCGTAAAGGAATGCGCCCGATGACACCTTATTATATATAGGCAACACCACCTTATTATATATATCCGTAAAACTGTTCATTCTACTTTTTCATTAACACTTTAAAGAGCATTATCAAACTACATAAAGAGCATTATTACTAAAACGCTTCATTGATATTGAAGAGAAAACCAGACTGCCCCGACTTACCGAATCCATAATCCAGACGTACATTCACATTCTTCTTAAATTCCCAGCGATAACCTACACCGGCATTCGGCAAAATCTGTTTAGAGCGCAATGCCGAGAATTTCGGGAAGATGGTTCCTGCTCCAACCCACACTACGATGCCATTACGCTTCCATACATGTTGGCGCAACTCAACCGTAGCTTCCAGAGAATGTTTATCGCGATAACGGCCTTCATAATAGCCACGCATAGAATGAGTACCACCCAGTTCTGCCATCATTCCCCACGATGGATTACCGAAGTTGAGGTTTGCCCTAAAGTCCTCGGCTAGAATTGTTCCCTTGCCCAGTCGCTGATAGGCATCAAAACGAAATGCCGTCGTACTGAAGGCATAATCATTCCCCATAAATCCAGGTCTGAACATCTGATTGATATTCAAACAGATACCCCGATGCGGGTACGTCAGATTATCCCGGTTATCATATACCAGAGAAACACCCGCTCCTACATTCCATGTATGACGGTCCATGCCCTGCAGCAATTCCGGACGTTCAATATTTCTACCTATTACATAGTCATAACTCGCCATCGGTCCGATATAAAAATCATCCGCTACCCGAAACAGAAAGCTAACTTCAGCCTGAGCCTGCCAACGCTTCATATCACTCTTATTGTCATCGTTATCGCCCATCTCATAACCTATTCCCCAGAAATCTGACGGGAAAGAATAGAATTGGAGATCATAATCGATGCGATAACGTCCCTTAGCAGCAATATGGTTACCACGGACACCCAACATGTAGAAACCTACAGAACTGACATCACCATAAAGCGAGACATTAGAAGGAGGAAGAATACTGTCATTCGGATCAGTACGGTATAGTCCTGCTGCCACCAATCCCAATCCAAACTTGGTATCAGAGGCATAATGAGGGCCACCTATCACACTAAAATCGAAACGCTTATGCTTCTTGTTTTTATTGGAATCATTAAAGTAGTCAAGAATCCGGTTCACCCATGATTTTCCGGCATGTAAAGCCGTCGTATCCATCTTCTCTGCAGATGAGATACTATCGGTTACAGAAGGCTCAGAGGCATAGCTGCCCAATGCCAACATCATAATAAGTATTGTCAGAATATGCTTCATTTTGTCGATTTTATTATTTTAATACACTAATGCTACATTATCAATCCACAAGGTATTGCCTGGAGTTCCGATATAGGCTCCACCATCGGATGAGGAAAACTGAAGAATCAGATGAGTAGGTGTTTCGTTAGCACTCGCCCATCCTACTTCTTTTACCGGCACACTCTTACCCTTGCTGTTACGGGCATAGTCAGTGGATCGCAGTCCCATAGTAGCAGCCTGATAACCTGCCATGTGGCGGATATCGCCATAATGGATTGTATAGGTAGCATCTTCCACCCATCTATCGGTACTCTTTCCGAATCTGACTACCATCGTACCCACACGTTTAGCTGTTATATTTCCCTTAGCATCTTCATGACGTTTCTGTAGATAGAGCACAGCTATAGCATGATCTCGACCTGCAACCGTAGAGGCTCCGCTAAATCCATTCTGCTTGATACGATTGGCTGCATTAGGAAAAGAAGTCTTATAATCAAAGCGCAAAGCCTTAGGACGTGCGGTGAATGGTATACCCCAGTTGATGGCTTTAGGACCATCCTTGGTACTTGTTATTGGTTCACGAACATCACCCAGGAAGAGAGAACCGGCAGCCAAGACCTTGATATTGATGAGTCCCAGCACTTTTACTTTCTCAATATGGGTTACCAGTTTGGCACAATATCCACTACCATGTTTATCACGAAACACAGAGTTATTCGTCTTATAGATGCCCGATACATGTGCCAGGACATTAGAGGACCCCCAAGGCGAACCACCCTTATTGCTATAAGGAATATTACCATTGATAGCCATATTAGGTCCAACGGCATAAACTTTTTTCTGATTTCCTCCGATAATGCCTGATTCTTTGATATTCCTGATTACCCAGTGGTCCATATTACCATATTTAAAAGGAACCACCTTTTCCTGTCCCTTAACGGGAAGGCACGACAAGGTAGCAACCGCCATAACGATGCCTGATATTATTATTTTCTTCATATCTGTTTCTTTTATATCATTAAGGCTGCAAAGATAGAAAAATATTTTCTAGTTTTCAGTTTTCTTCGACATAAAGCATAAAAAATTAAGAAATAATAATATATTTACGGCATTTTAATTGCCATAAAACAAAAAAGTCCTGCATTTGCTGTTATAAACAAATACAGGACTCCTGATTCAATATACAAAACAGAATCTCTTGCACCGGTTACAATAGA
>JAJWOH010000103.1:0-6905 GCA_021635485.1 Segatella copri
GTACTAACTATTTTTCATTCCACCAAATCTTTTCGCAAAAAAGTTGAGATTTTAGTGCGCTTTTAACACTTATAAAGACTTCCTGGAGTTTTTCTTACCACTACACTTTATTTTATACATGCACACGCCTGCCTGCATGTGCGGGCGCACACCCGCAAGCGCATTAATAATATTGTACTCATATTCCAAGACCGAAAAGAAATCAGGATTCAACTAGAAAAGTATTATCCGGAGAATATATCTATCAAAGAAGAATATTACTATACGAAGAAGAATATTATCGAAGAAAAGGGAGAAACTCAGAAAAACATTTTGCCAATTTAAAAAAATATAGTACCTTTGCACACGTTTTAACGGATAACAAGATTAATTACATATATTTTAAAACTTTCAAATGAAGGCATTAGCAATTAAGTCGAGTTTGTTTTCCTGTTTAAAAACATACAACAAGAAAACATTCATGTCTGACCTCATGGCAGGTATCATCGTTGGTATCGTAGCCCTGCCTCTGGCCATCGCATTCGGTATCGCCTCTGGCGTGACCCCTGAAAAGGGTATCATCACCGCCATTGTAGCAGGTCTCATCATCTCCATCTTCGGTGGAAGCAAAGTGCAGATTGGTGGTCCTACGGGAGCATTCATCGTTATCATCTATGGCATTATCCAGAAATATGGCATGGAAGGTTTGACGATAGCGACACTGATGGCTGGTCTGTTCCTGGTTCTTTTCGGACTTCTCCGTCTCGGAACCATCATCAAGTACATCCCTTACCCTATCGTTGTGGGATTTACCAGTGGTATCGCCGTAACCATCTTCACGACCCAGATCAAGGATCTCTTTGGATTGACGTTGACTTCAAATCCTTCTGATTTTCTGGAGAAATGGGGCGTCTACTTCCAAAGTTTTGACACCATAGATCCTTGGTGTGCCCTTATCGGAGTAGTAAGCGTAGTGGTTATCGCCATCACCCCTAAGTTCAGCAAGAAGATTCCGGGCTCTCTTATTGCCATCATCCTGATGACCGTTGTAGCCTTACTGCTCAAGCAGTTTGCCGGCGTTGAGAGTATCGAGACCATCGGTGACCGCTTTTCTATCAGCAACGAACTGCCTGCAGCTCAGGTACCAGCCATGAATTGGGAGACCATCAAGAGTCTTGTATCACCAGCTATTACCATCGCCATCCTGGGAGCCATTGAGAGTTTGCTTTCAGCAACTGTTGCCGATGGTGTAATCAGCGAGCATCACGATAGTAACACCGAGTTGGTAGCTCAGGGTTTGGCCAATATCGCCTCTCCCCTCTTTGGCGGTATTCCTGCAACAGGTGCCATTGCCCGCACAATGACCAATATCAATAATGGCGGTAAGACTCCTATTGCAGGCATCATCCACGCCATAGTTCTGCTGCTCATCTTCCTCTTTCTGATGCCTCTTGCCCAGTACATTCCTATGGCATGTCTTGCCGGTGTATTGGTAGTTGTATCTTACGGAATGAGCGGATGGAGAAGTTTCCTGGCATTGATGAAGAATCCGAAGAGCGATGTAACCGTACTTCTGATTACCTTCTTCCTCACCATCATCTTCGATTTGACAGTAGCCATTGAGGTGGGTCTGATTATCGCCTGTCTGCTCTTCATGAAGCGAATGAGCGAAACCACCGACGTGACAGCTATTACCGATGATGAGATTGACTTGAACAAGGAGTTTGACTTCCTCTCAACCAACCTGGAGCACTATACGATTCCGAAGGGCGTAGAGGTATACGAAATCAATGGTCCTTTCTTCTTCGGAGCTGGTAACAAGTTTGAGGAAGTGATGGCAGCTTTCGGTGACCGTCCACTGGTACGCGTCATCCGTATGCGCAAAGTTCCATTTGTTGATTCAACCGGTATCCACAACCTCACCAACCTCTGCGAGATGAGCCAGAAGGAGGACATTCAGGTTGTACTTTCCGGTGTTTGCGAGAAGGTAAACGCCCAGTTGGAAAAGGCTGGTTTCTACAATATTCTTGGCAAGGATAATATCACAGATCACATCAGCAAGGCTCTGAAACGTGCTGAAGAGATTATTGAGAAGAAAACTGTTAATAGTTAATAGTTTACAGTTAACATTTTACTGATTGTAGACCATCAAATAAAAAAGATGCATTGCTGGATATACCAGTAATGCATCTTTTTTTTATTGTCATCAAGTAACTGTTAACTATCAACTGTTAACTATCAACCATTACAAAACTTTTCCCAGAAACTCCTGTAATCTTGGCGATTTCGGATGGTTGAATATTTGCTCAGGAGTTCCGTCTTCCGTGATATAGCCGTCACTGAAGAAGAGAACACGGTTGGCCACTTCTCTTGCAAATCCCATCTCGTGGGTCACCACCACCATCGTCATTCCCTCGGCAGCAACATCTTTCATCAGCTGCAGCACCTCTCCCACCATTTCCGGATCGAGAGCCGAAGTCGGCTCATCAAAGAGGATTACCTCAGGATTCATCGCTAAGGCACGGGCGATAGCTACGCGCTGTTTCTGTCCGCCCGACAGACTGTCGGGATAACTGTCGGCCTTATCCAGCAATCCGATACGGGTCAGGAGTTCCGTTGCTTTCTCATCAGCTTCTTCCTTTGTCATCTTACCCAATTCTACCGGAGCCAGCATGATGTTGCGGCGTATGGTCATATTAGGGAAGAGATTGAACTGCTGGAATACCATACCCACCCTCTGGCGCATTCGGTTGATATCAACATCGCTTGATGTGATATCCATATCATCGATAAAGATTTTACCCTCGGTAGGTTCTTCCAGAAGGTTGATGGAACGCAGGAAAGTACTCTTGCCACAACCCGACGGACCGATGATGGCAACCACCTCACCTTTCCTCACCGAGGTGGTAATGCCTTTCAGCACCTCGTTGTCGCCGAAGCGTTTACGAAGTCCTTCTATCTTGATTATTTCGTTCATTTTATCCATTGTTTTAAAGCTTTTGCCCTTTCAGGATTCCTCATTTCCTTTCGCTCTTTCTCAGTCTTTTCTCCAGCCTTCTCACTCCTGCGTTCAGTCCGAGAACAAGAACGAGATAGAGGCAGGCTACTACGCCCAACGGCATCATCGCTTCGTAAGTAATGCTTCGGATGATGTCGGAACCCTTGGTCAAGTCTACCAGTCCGATATAACCGCTGATAGAGGTTTCCTTGAGCAGAGTGATAAGCTCGTTACCCATAGCCGGAAGCACATTTTTGAAGGCTTGCGGAAGGATGATGAGGCGCATCGTCTTGCCATACGAAAGACCGAGACTTCTACCCGCCTCCATCTGACCATTATCCACCGACATGATGCCCGAGCGGATTACCTCGGCAATATAAGCTGCCGAGTTCAAGCCGAAGGCGATGACAGCCACCAGTATCTTATTGACATCTGCTGATGCAAACACCACATAATAGATGATGAGCAACTGCACCATGGTTGGCGTGCCTCGCATGATGGTAAGGTACAGCTGGCAGAGCATGTTCGGAATCTTCCAGTCGCCCTTACGTTCATGACGAGCTCTGACAATAGCTATCAGCGTTCCGAGTATCACGGAAAGGATGATGGCGAAGAAGGTGATGATGAGCGTATTGCCCAAACCCTGCAACAGATACTGATAACGGTTGTCATCTATGAAGCAGGATTTAAACTTATCTATCACTCCCGGCTGGTTACCAGCTGTTTTCACTTCATTGGAATTCACCATGATAACCTGTCGCACATCGGCATAGGAATCTGTAAATCCGATATTCTTCTTCCGTTCAGGAGTAACCGTGATGCCGGCAATACCCGCATCCGCCTTACCAGCCTGTACAGAGGTGATGATGGCATCAAACTCCATATCGAGAATCTCGACATCCACGCCCATCACATCGCCGATGGCATTCGCCACATCCACGTCGATGCCCACAATCTTGCCATTCTGGTAATATTCGAAAGGCTCGAAGGTAGCGTTGGTGGCAAAACGGAGACTCGTCTTCAAGCCGAGTTTCTGCAGCGCTTCCGGCCCCACCTTCTTCACGTCAGAAGTCTTTGGCGTATAAGCCACGGCTATGCCCCGTTCCAGATGGCGGTTGACGATGGAATCGATGACGCCATTCTCTTTCAGAATACGGATGGCATGATTGATGGACTGCTGCAACTCAGCATGATCCTTAGCCACGCAGATGGCGAAAGAGGACGCATCGAAGGTTTCGGGCAGGATACGGAGCGATGGGTTTACCCGTTGGAATGCCTTGGCTGGCGCCTCATCGGTCACCATGCAGTCTATCTTACCCTGCAGGAGTGCCTGGATGGCATCGGCTCCCTTGTTATACCGTTCTACCTTGGTACCGCCACCTTCCTTTTCCAGCTCCGTAGCCAGTCCGTCGCTAGTGGTACCTAGCTGCACACCAATCACAGCCCCCTTCAAATCAGTCTTGCTCTTGATTTGTCTGTCAGCATCTGACGCTCCCGAGCCACACGCCACGAAGAGCACACTCAGGAGTAAAGTCAAGAAGCCCAGCTTAAACTTTCCCGTTTTTCTGTATTTCATCATTCCAGGCATTCGTTTATTGTTGTTTCAAATACTCAGCACACATCTCTGCACATCTTTCTCCGTCTACACCAGCCGATACGATTCCGCCTGCATAACCAGCACCTTCGCCACATGGGAAGAGTCCCTGGATGCGGACATGCTGCAGGGTTTCGCGGTCACGGACGATGCGGACAGGCGATGAGGTTCTCGTCTCCATCGCTATCAGTGTAGCCTCGTTGGTCAGGAAACCATGGGCATTCTTGCCGAAGGTCTTAAAGCCTTCCTGCAGTCGCTTGCTCACGAAAGACGGCATCCAGAAATGCAACGGACTCGAAATCAAGCCTGGAGCATAGCTGCTCTTTGGCAGATCATAACTCAATCGATTGTTCACGAAGTCAGCCATGCGCTGTGCCGGTGCAGTCTGCTTCATGTTGCCCTGCTGCCAGCATTGCTTTTCCACGATTTCCTGGAAGTACATCATCTGGAGTGAAGAGTGAGGAGTGAAGAGTGAAGCATTCTTCTGCGCCTTCATTTCCTGCTGTTCGATGACAGACTGATGTTCCTTCACAAACTGCGCCACATCCTCGGGATGAGTTTCCACCACCATGCCCGAGTTGCTCCAGGCAGTACCGCGGTTGCTCGGACTCATACCGTTCACCACGAGCTGTTCCGGTCCTGTAGCAGCCGGAATCACAAAACCGCCCGGACACATACAGAAGCTATAGACACCTCTGCCATCTACCTGAGTAACAAAGCTATATTCGGCAGCAGGCAGATATTTTCCTCTACCACTCTTATTGTGATACTGAATCTGGTCGATGAGTTGGGAAGGATGTTCCAGACGCACACCTACGGCGATGCCTTTTGCCTCGATATCTATCTTTGCCGAAGCGAGATAGCGGTATACATCGCGGGCACTATGGCCTGTTGCCAGGATAACCGGTCCGCGATAAGTTTCCTCAGCACCTGTAGCCAGATTCACGGCTTCTACACCTATCACCCTATCGCCAGCTGCAGCATCAGGTGCCGTCAGCTTACCTTCACTCTCAAGGATCAGACGAATCATCTTGGTCTGGAAATGCACTTCGCCGCCACACTTGATGATGGTGTTGCGCATGTTTTCAATAACGCGTGGCAACTTGTCGGTACCGATATGCGGATGGGCATCTGCCAGGATATTGGTATTGGCACCATGCTGGCAGAATACGTTCAGAATCTTGTCTACACTTCCCCTTTTCTTGCTTCGTGTATAGAGTTTGCCGTCACTATAAGCACCGGCTCCACCTTCACCGAAACAGTAGTTGCTCTCCCCATCTACCTTCTGAGTCTTGGTAATGTTAGAGAGGTCCTTCTTGCGTTCGCGCACATCCTTGCCTCGCTCCAGCACGATAGGACGGTATCCCAGTTCTATCAGGCGCAGGGAAGCAAAGAGGCCGCCAGGTCCCTCACCCACAACGATAACACGAGGTCTGCTGCTCACATCCGGATATTCGGTATGAACATACTGGTCGTCCTGCGGAAATTCGTTGATATAAGCACGCACCTTCAGATTGACGAAGATGGTACGCTGACGGGCATCGATGCTTCTCTTCAAAACCCTCACTTGGTTGAGTGTTCTTACATCCAATCCCTTTTCTTTGGCGAGATAACGCTTGATGCCTTCCTCGCTTGCTGCCTGTTCGGGCAGAATTCTTATCTGGTATTCTTGAATCATTTACTTTGAGCTTTGAACTTTATGATTAGTTTTATAAAAGTGACAAGTGACCGATTCCATATTACGGATTTCGCATTACATTCACAATTCACTTTTCACTTTCACTTTTTCATGCTTCCATTGTAGCCAGCACTTCAAGCGTATCTAGCTGATACATGGTGAACTTGCCATCTTCCAATGTTGCGAATGTTGGAGGATTGCCACCCTTCGGGAAGGTGATGCTGCCGGTATTTACGATGGCCTGTCCCTTCTCGTTATGAGAGAGTTCCCAGAGATGGGAGTGGCCGTAGATCATCGCCTCGTATGGTCCCTTCGGCATGTTTTCCTTATTGTATACATGTCCATGGGTCAGAAGATAGCGCTTGCCTCCGTCTACCAACAAGGCATAGGTCTCCATGATAGGGAAATCGAGGAGCATCTGGTCTACTTCCGCATCGCAGTTGCCACGCACAGCGATAATCTTATCTGCCAGCGCATTCAGTCTTTCTACGATACCCTTAGGATCGATTCCTTCCGGAATACGGTTGCGGGGACCGTAGTTGATGATATCACCCATGATGCACATCATGTCACAATGTTCGGCCTCGAAGAAATCGAGGACCTTTTCCAGGGCTGGCAAACAGCCGTGGATATCTGAGAATAAAAGATATTTCATT
>JAJWOH010000103.1:7005-9523 GCA_021635485.1 Segatella copri
TTTGCCCTCAAGTTCTGCTTCGGCCCCGGTCGTTTCGGGGGAGGCATTACATTACCAACGTAAAATTCAAGAACATATGAAAGTATTAAAATTCGGCGGAACATCGGTTGGTTCCGTAAAAAGCATCCTCAGCTTGAAACGTATCGTTGAAAACGAGGCTAAGAAACAGAGTGTAGTGGTTGTCGTGAGCGCACTTGGCGGTATCACGGACAAACTCTTGCAAACCTCTCAGCTTGCCCTCCAGGGTGATGAACAGTGGAAAGTAGAATTCGAAGCCATGGTTGATCGCCACCACAAGATGATTGATACCATCATTACCGAAACAACAGACAGAGAAAATCTTTTCAAATCAGTTGATGCACTCTTCGAGCAGTTGAGAAGCATCTACTTCGGTGTGTATCTCATCCACGACCTCAGCGAGAAAACGCAGGATGCCATCGTGAGTTATGGTGAAAGACTCAGTTCAAAGATTGTTGCCACTTTGATTCGTGGAGCCAAATGGTTCGACTCCCGCAACTTCATCAAGACTGAGCGCAAGAACGGCAAGGGCAAGCATGTGCTCGACAGCGAGCTGACCAACAAACTGGTAAGAGAAGCCTTTGCAGAAATTCCTCGCATATCTCTCGTTCCGGGTTTTATCAGTCGTGACAAGAACACAGAGCGCACCACCAACCTCGGTCGTGGCGGTAGCGACTACACAGCAGCCATCATTGCAGCTGCCCTCGATGCAGAAGTGCTCGAAATCTGGACTGATGTAGACGGTTTCATGACCGCCGACCCACGTGTCATCAAATCAGCTTATACCATCAACGAACTGAGTTACGTTGAGGCGATGGAGCTTTGCAACTTTGGTGCAAAGGTCATCTACCCTCCAACCATCTACCCGGTTTGTGTCAAGAATATTCCTATCAAGGTTAAGAATACCTTCAACCCAGATGCTCCGGGCACCATCATCAAGAACAAGATAGATGGCGACCAGAAGCCTATCAAGGGTATCTCTTCTATCAACGGTACAGCGCTCATCACCGTAACCGGTCTTTCCATGGTCGGCGTGATTGGTGTAAACCGCCGTATCTTCACCGCTCTTGCCAACGAGGGCATCTCTGTGTTCATGGTGTCACAGGCATCATCTGAGAACTCAACCTCTATCGGTGTGCGCGAGCAGGATGTAGAAGAGGCTGTAAGAGTATTGAACAATGAGTTTCACAACGAGATTGCCGATGGTGCGATGTTCCCTATGCACGCAGAGAAGGGCTTGGCTACCATCGCCATCGTGGGCGAAAACATGAAGCATGCTGCCGGTATCGCCGGTAAACTCTTCGGAACCCTTGGCCGTAGCGGTATTTCGGTCATCGCCTGTGCACAGGGTGCTTCAGAGACCAACATCTCGTTCGTAGTGAAGAGCGATTATCTGAGAAAGTCACTCAACGTGCTCCACGACAGTTTCTTCCTTTCTGAATACAAGGTGCTGAACCTCTTCATCTGCGGTGTGGGTACCGTAGGCGGAAAGCTCATCGAGCAGATCAAGAACCAGTATGCCGACCTCATGGAGCGCAGCAAACTGAAGCTCAACGTGGTGGGTATCGCTTCTTCCAAGAACGCCATCTTCAACCGCGATGGTATCGATCTCGAGAACTACCGCGAGGAACTGAAGGATTCTGACCCTAGCACTCCAGAGGTTCTGCGCGATACCATCCTGGCGATGAACATCTTCAACAGCGTGTTTGTAGACTGTACAGCCAGCAAGGATGTGGCCGCTCTCTACCAGAGTCTGCTGGAGCACAACGTAAGCATTATCGCAGCCAACAAGATAGCTGCATCAAGCGAATATGAGAACTACGAGAAACTGAAGAAGACTGCCATCCAGCGTGGCGTAGTATTCCGTTTTGAGACCAACGTAGGTGCCGGTCTTCCTATCATCGGTACCATCAACGACCTTCGCAACTCAGGCGATAAAATCCTTAAGATTGAGGCAGTTCTCTCAGGTACGCTCAACTTTATCTTCAACGCCATCTCCAGTGTGGTTCCATTCTCTGAGACCGTAAAACTGGCTAAGGAGAAGGGCTACAGCGAGCCTGATCCACGTATTGACCTGAGCGGTATGGACGTGATTCGCAAGCTGGTGATTCTCTCCCGCGAGGCAGGTTACCGCGTAGAGCAGGAAGATGTAGAGAAGAACCTCTTCGTGCCAGACAAATACTTCAAGGGATCGCTCGACAACTTCTGGAAGAAACTTCCTGAGCTCGATGCCGATTTCGAGGCTAAGCGCAAGGCGCTCGATGTAGAGCACAAACGCTGGCGCTTCGTTGCTACCCTGGATGGCGGCAAGACAAGCGTAGGTCTGCAGGCTGTGGGTCCTGAGCATCCGTTCTACAATCTGGAAGGTTCCAACAACATCGTGCTGCTCACCACCGAGCGCTATAAGGAATACCCTATGATGATTCAGGGCTATGGTGCCGGAGCCAGCGTAACTGCTGCCGGTGTATTCGCCAACATCATGAGTATCGCTAACATTTAA
>JAJWOH010000103.1:9623-10828 GCA_021635485.1 Segatella copri
GAGATGAAACATATTATCATTCTTGGCGACGGAATGGCTGACCACCCGGTAGAAAGACTGGGTGGAAAGACACTTCTGCAATACGCCAACAAACCCTATATGGATATGCTTGCCAAGAAGGGCAAGACAGGAAGACTCGTTACTGTGCCAGATGGATTCCATCCGGGTTCTGAGGTAGCCAACAGCTCTATCATGGGCTATGACCAGAACGAGGTTTACGAAGGACGCGGACCGCTGGAGGCTGCCAGCATTGGCTACGAACTGGAGCCTACCGACCTAGCCCTGCGCTGCAACATCATCAATGTGCAGGACGGCAAGATTATCACCCACAACGGTGGTAACCTGGAAACGGAAGATGCGGATGTGCTCATCAAGTATCTCAACGATACCCTCGGTAAGAAATATCCTGATGTCAAGTTTGTTACCGGCATCCAGTATCGCCATCTTCTGGTGGTGAAGCACGGAAACAAGCATATCGACTGTGCTCCACCTCATGATCATCCCAACGAGGAATGGCACAAGCTGATGGTGAAACCTATCTTGCCGGAGATTGGAGGCGATGAGGGTCACATCAGCCGTCGTGATACAGCCGACCTTCTGAACCAGCTGATTCTCGAGAGTCAGGAACTCCTGGAGAACCATCCTTTCAATGTGGCGCGCAAGGAGCGTGGCGAACGAATGGCCAATCTTATCTGGCCTTGGGGCGGTGGTTACCGTCCGCACATGCTCACCCTCTCTCAGATGTATCCACAGATCAAGAAGGGTTCTGTGATTTCTGCCGTAGACCTGATCCGAGGCATCGGCCATTACGCCGGTCTGCGCAACATCATCGTTGAGGGCGCTACGGGTCTTGCCAATACCAACTACGAGGGCAAGGCAGCCGCAGCTATCCAGGCATTGAAGGATGGCGACGACTTCGTTTATGTTCACGTAGAGGCAAGCGATGAGGCAGGTCATGATGGTGATCTGGATCTGAAGCTGAAGACTATCGAGAACCTCGACCAGCGACTCATCAAGACTATCTTCGACGAGGTTAGCACCTGGGACGAGCCGGTATGCATCGCTGTCCTCCCAGACCATCCTACTCCGGTAGAAATCCGTACCCACGTAAAGGAGCCTGTGCCTTTCATCATCTATTACCCTGGCATTGAGCCAGATAGCGTAGAGAAGTATGACGAGGTAAGCTGCGTGAGTGGCGGTTACGG
>JAJWOH010000103.1:10928-12897 GCA_021635485.1 Segatella copri
AGCCAGATAGCGTAGAGAAGTATGACGAGGTAAGCTGCGTGAGTGGCGGTTACGGCATGCTGCAGCTGCAGGAATTCATGAACGCCTTCATGGCGATCAATTAAAATCAACGGCTTCATGATAGTCCCCAAAGCTAATCATAAAGTTCAATGTTCAAATCTCAAAGTTAAAAGTAAAAAATGAAATATTATTCAACAAATAAGAAAGCACCCATCGCCGACCTTCACAAGGCGGTAGTTAAAGGTCTGGCAGAAGACCGTGGTCTCTATATGCCAGAAATCATCAAGAAGTTGCCACAGGATTTCTTCGACAACATCGAGAAACTCTCTTTCCAGGAGATTGCCTACAAGGTAGCTGATGCCTTCTTTGGCGAGGACGTTGATGCCGAGTCATTGAAGAAGATTGTATACGATACCCTGGCATTCGACTGCCCTGTAGTTGAGGTAGAGCCAAACATCTACTCTCTCGAGCTGTTCCATGGTCCTACCCTCGCCTTCAAGGATGTGGGTGCGCGCTTCATGGCACGTCTCTTGCAGTACTTCGTGCGCCAGGAGGGCAAGGAAGAGGTGAATGTACTCGTAGCTACATCGGGCGATACCGGTTCGGCTGTTGCCAACGGTTTCCTCGGCGTTGACGGCATCCACGTCTACGTGCTCTATCCTAAGGGCAAGGTCAGCAAGATTCAGGAGAGCCAGTTCACTACCCTGGGTCAGAACATCACAGCCCTCGAGGTGGATGGCGTGTTCGATGACTGCCAGGCACTGGTGAAGTCGGCATTCATGGACGAGGAGCTCAACAAGCACATGAAGCTTACCTCAGCCAACTCTATCAACGTAGCCCGCTTCCTGCCTCAGGCATTCTATTATTTCAATGCCTATGCCCGCATGAAGGAGAAGGGTCTCGCCGACAAGCTGGTTATCTGCGTGCCTAGCGGCAATTTCGGCAACATCACAGCCGGTCTCTTCGGTCATGAGATGGGATTGCCTATCCACCGCTTCATCGCAGCCAACAACGCCAACGATATCTTCTACGAGTATCTGCAGACAGGCAAGTACAATCCACAGCCTAGCAAGCAGACCATCGCCAATGCCATGGACGTAGGCGACCCATCAAACTTTGCCCGCATCTACGACCTCTACAAGGGCGATCACGATGCCATCGCTGCCTACATCGGTGGTGCTACATACAAGGACGAGCAGATTGCCGAGACCATGAAGCAGTGCTACAATGAAACCAAGTATGTGCTTGACCCTCACGGAGCTTGCGGCTATCGCGCTCTGAAGGAGCAGTTGAAGCCAGGTGAGGTTGGCGTGTTCCTCGAGACCGCTCATCCAGCCAAGTTCAAGGAGAAGGTAGACAGCATCCTTGACAGCGATATTGAGATTCCTGCACGCCTTGCAGAATTCATGAAGGGTGAGAAGAAGAGCATCCAGATGACCAAGGATTTCGCATCATTCAAGAACTACTTGATGAACGAATAAACCATACATACGGAAAAGCCTTTCTCTTTCTCAGGGGAAGGCTTTTCATTTTATACTGAACTTTCGCATGTGGTTCAAGTACGGGCTGAAGGCCCAAAAGCTCCTAGCCCAGGGCATCGCCCTGGGTATGATGGCAATCAGCAAGACGCCCTGTAAGGGCAAAAGCCTTATGTTTTGCCTGGAGTTTTAAAGCTTTTGCCCTTACAGGGCGACAGGTTTGCGTCCGTAATTACCCAGGGCGATGCCCTGGGCTAGGGGCTTCTGCCCTTTCAGGGCGTATGGGACAAAACTTGCGAAACTTTTATTTTATAACAACAGAAAACGGGAAAGAACTATGAAGATTGTTATTTTAGACGGCTATGCCGCAAACCCGGGAGATTTGGATTATCATCTCTTGGAGCAGTTGGGCGAGGTAACAGTTTATCCTCGCACCTCAGATGCAGAGAAAGTGGAACGTGCCAAGGATGCCGACATCATCCTTCTGAACA
>JAJWOH010000251.1:0-2360 GCA_021635485.1 Segatella copri
GGAAAATAGAACTGCAGCGAATCATCAGTACCGCAGGCAGAGAACGTCATCGCAGCAACGAGCGCGAAGATAAAAAACTTAGTATGCTTCATAATTCTCGATAATGTTTTGAAGTTAAAGATTTAGTGCTTTCTATATATAGAGATATGTAGAAAATCGATTGTATGAGGAATTGTAGTGAGAGAAAAAAAGTGCATTCCTACGTATATGCAACTACGCTGGAATGCACTCAGTATCTTTGCGATAATAAATATATCCTTATAAAAAAGGTATATTATTACTTCTTCAATTTGCCGTAACGGTTCATGAAGCGGTCTACGCGACCCGCTGTATCAACGAGCTTGCTCTTACCTGTGTAGAATGGGTGAGATGTGCTAGAGATTTCAATCTTAACAACTGGATAAGTCTCGCCTTCGAACTCAACAGTGTCGTTAGTCTTGCATGTAGACTGAGAGAGGAACATATCGCCGTTAGACATATCCTTGAATACTACAGGACGATAATTCTCTGGATGAATACCTTTTTTCATTTTTCTTTTTTATTTTTATTGGGTTATTAAAATTAGACGTCATGGGGATGCTTGTTGCATCATTTCGTGTCCCTTATCGGGGCATGCCCATTATAGCCTGTTATCAATTTCAGGCTGCAAAGTTACGCTTTTTTCCTGAAACCACCAAATATTTCTTCTTCTTTTTAAGAAATATTTTAGAAAAGAGCATATTACGTAGGTTCTCAAGTTATGACAGGCGATGTGTTCTGTTAGGCGTTTCTCCTGCCAACTATGTTTTCGATGGATAAGAAAAAAATCCCCATCGCCTCTGTTTGTGTAGAGGACGATGGGGATCAGTATTTTTTCTAATACATAATATCTACTAGGGGAATTACTTTGCGTATACGATTTCCATCTTGGCAATACGGAGCTGGACGCCACCGCCTGTACCATTGAAGGTATTTGTATAGGTTGCTGTATTTCCTGAGAATACTACTGTAGCTGTTCCGTTACCTACAGCATTCCAGTTCTTGTTTGAATCGTATGTGCAAGTAAAGATAATCTTTGCGATAGGCTTGCTGGCTGTGAAAGTCATCTTGTTGTTTGCATAGATACGCAACTCATTAAACTTTGAGTTGTAAGCAGGAGCGTTTGTACCACTGTTCTTGTCAAATGCGATAACTGTGCCGTCAGACAATTTGATCTCTGTAAGAGTAGCATCAGGTTTCAATGCGCTGACGTCATCAATCTTAAGGCTTTCGCCGGCTGTTACACCGCTGTTAGCCAAAGTTACGGTCAGGTTGTCGATGGTAATGCCGTCTTTTGTAGCAGGAGTGTCAGGCTTTGATGGAGTGTCTGGAGTTCCTCCTGTAGCCTCTTTTACTGAGAGATTTTTTACTTCCCATGTTCCAGATGAAGCTGCGCAGGTATAGTGGAGAGCGATAACTACGTTCTTCTTACCTTTGAAGTCTGACAGGTCGTGCTTGTAGGTTTCCCAGGTTGTCCAATCCACACCTTCCTTCATTGTGCCAGTAATGTCAGTCCACTTGGTTGTTGCTGGGTCACCAGTGTAATTGTCTGTGATGAGAACCTGATTCTTTACTCCCTCAACGGCTGCACCATCTCTGGTAACATAACGGAGTATGTAAGAGAATTCCAATGTCGCGCCTTTAGATGCAGAGAGGTCGATAGCCTTAGATACAATGTAGCTTTCTGATGGAGTTGTTGTTTTAGAGGCATAATCGTAACCTGTAGCCTTTGCATAGCCGTAAGAGTCGATAACCCATGCTGTACCCTTAATAGTCTTGGCTGCGAATGAACCGAAGCTCTTGCTGAATGTCTCATTGATGTAACCGTCAGCTGGAGTATCAGGGGTTGTAGACCCACTTGTTGGTTTACCATTGAGAGATACAAGATAGTTACCTGTATCATATTCGTTGGTTCCGCTGTAGTTCTTAGCCTTACCGCAGATAACAATCTCATCGCCTGGCTTCAGAGCATCTTCGCCTGAAAACTTTGTGCGATTTGGACCAGCATAGCCATTGTAAACATAGAACTGGTTAGCCGTAGTACCATCATCAGAAATATAATACTTCAAACTACCAAAATTGGCATCAAAGCTGCCTGCCTTAACTGATACCACCTTACCCTTGGTGTAAACTTCCTGATCTGCGCTACCGCCATTTTCGATATACTTAATGATACCGGCAATGTTGAATGGGTCTGCAGCAGTACCTGTACCCTTAGCCTCTGCTGTGGTTGGAGCACCAGGCTTAGTAGGCTGTGTATAAGGCTCTGGCACATCCTCGCAGCTAATGAATGTGAAGGCAGCCATTGCCGCCATCAAAACTGAAAATATATACTTTTTCAT
>JAJWOH010000252.1:0-2356 GCA_021635485.1 Segatella copri
TCAAGCCGCCACCACCCGTGGTAGATGCTCCTGCTCCGTATGCCGTGATACCACCTGTGGTATAGAGATTGCCATCAATTTTGATAGCCTTGTTTGTGGAATCATACGTGAGCTTAATGCCATGGAAGGAGATTGTGCCCTCGAATGTAGCATCGCCCGATACGCCAATTTTAGAGAATGGAGCGTTTGGCTTCAAAGACACAAGATCAGCAACGCTCGTTCCTGCACTTCCTGCCTTCCAAGTCGGCTCGAAGAAGGTGAGGTATGCGCCAAGATTCTTCTCACTGATGATAAACGATGTCGGGTCTGCGTGAACCTTTCCGCTCACGTCCCACCATATAGCACCGTTTGCAAGGTAGCCAGAGCCATCGAAGCGGATGAGGGAGGTTGCAGGGGTAAGATTTCCGCTATTATAGTCCTTATCCACCATCTGACCGCCCCACCATGTTGCGATACTCTTCTTTCCTCTATTCGGGTCTATTGCTCCGTTGATACCGCTCTGAACGTTTCCGTCTCCGTCTCTCAGCGCAAGGAGCGTTGTCATTACAAGACCACCGTCAATATCTGTAGTCTGACCGAGCGCATCCTTGAGATACTTGTAACCTGCGAGGTCTGTGATATTCTGCTTCAAGTCACCATATATCTTCCTAGTGATATATGCGTTTGCCAAACCCAGCTTGTCATAGAAGGCAGAATATGCGCTTTGGAAGTTGGTGAACTTCGTTCCCACGGCTGAGACGATAGCAGCCTTGCCGTCGGTATCAGTCTCATTGTATCTTTTAGATATATCTGAAAGAAACTTGATGAGTTCCGTTTTGGCACTCGTGAGGGTAGCAAAAGCGGTGTTGAGGTCAGTGAGTTCCTTGGTGTCCTTCAGTACCTCTGCATCCTTCACCTCATTATACGACTTCTGTGCAGCCGCAAAATCATCCTCAAGTCGCTTAGAATCCTGCGCCATTGCCGCAATCTCGGAAGGCTCTAGGTAGCCATCGGTAACATAATTATCGAATTCCTTCTTATTATCAGTGACCGTCTTTCCGAGGTTCTTAATGTCCGTCTGTGCGGTCTGTGCCGCCTTCTGAGCATCTTCTGCTGCCTTTTTGGCTGCGTTGGCAACGGTATCATCGGTGTATTTAGATGCTTTAATCCAATCACCAATGGCGAACTGAGAACCTGCCGCTTTGTTGGTCTGACAGCGCAATACCTCATTCTTGTAGGTACTGCCGTCAGAAGGATAAGTGGCATTAACCCATATATCGCCAACCTGATAAGGTGTCGTAGGCTGAACGCTGAACACCTTCATTTTCCCGTTTGCGGTCTCCTGTGCCATTCTTGCATCGGAAAGGGCTTTGGCGATGTCGGTATCTGTAATGATAGTCCACTTATAGGTGTTGCTATCCTTGGCAAAGCGGTATGCCTTGCCCGTCTTGTTGTCGTAGTAAAGGTCGCCAAGATGGATTTCTTTATCCTTATCGGTCTTCCAACTGATGGCTGGGGCATTCTTCAAGGTAGGAACACCATCATAGAACCACGTTTCGATAGCACCATCCACCTGATTCTGCAATTCGCCAATCTTCTTGAAATACTGAGACAATTCCTTGCCATCCACAGTGGATTTAGCGGAAATCTTAGCCTTAACAGACATTTGCTTAGTGCTGCTATCATATCTGATATAAGAGCTGCCCTCATAGCCATTCTCCTTTGTAGGTCTATCGCCTACATACATATCACCATAGACGTTGAAGAATGCCTTGTTATTCTGCTTATTCACACCATATTCCACGTACTCCCTATTGGCAAAGGAATAGCTGTTGATGCCGTGATAGAGGCTGATGGATGGCGAATAGGTATCTACTGCCGAGAAGATAAGGCAGTTCTGACGTTCTACATCGGTTCTATTACCGCACTGGTTGAGCACATCACCTTTAGCAGGTACGTCGCTTGCCGTAGCGCAATCGGTATCGGAGAGGTCGATATAATGATACTTCTTTCCTTCCAGCTCTACAGGGTCTTCATCACGACCGATTACCAATCGCCAATAGAAGTGATTGCCATCCTTATGATAAGTGCCCTTTCGGACGTTGAATGATTCCGAGCGCACTTGGTCGTTAACCGCGAAGTCGTTATCTACCTCATCACCATCCTGCTCTGCTAAGAAATAGCAACGATAAGCCTTCTGTGACACATTATTATATGTCACAGTAACCTCTTCTACCTTATGAGCCACCACGCCGCCAGCAGGAGAGATTATCTCCTTACCGCCGATGGTGGATGTTTTATTGATAACCAGCTCCTCGAAGATAGCCTTCATTCTTACCTCCAAGTAATCTGTGATGAGGTGCGAACGACCTTCTGC